>NZ_JBNNWE010000021.1:0-70224 GCF_050280905.1 Pseudomonas sp. NPDC086278 | reverse complement strand
GGCCTGGCTGATCATCGCGGTGTCGATCACCACGAACGGGGTTTCTTGTTTGTCGGCGAACGCCTTCATTTTGTTGAAGGTATCGCGCGCGAAATCAAGGCCATCGAGAAT
The DNA here is from genome assembly GCF_050280905.1 of Pseudomonas sp. NPDC086278. Taxonomy (NCBI): domain Bacteria; kingdom Pseudomonadati; phylum Pseudomonadota; class Gammaproteobacteria; order Pseudomonadales; family Pseudomonadaceae; genus Pseudomonas; species Pseudomonas sp. NPDC086278. The sequence continues at coordinate 70,113 of NZ_JBNNWE010000021.1, read as the reverse complement.
GGCAAGCATGTGGTCACCGCGAACAAGGCGCTGATCGCCGTTCACGGTAATGAAATTTTTGCCAAGGCGCGCGAAAAAGGCGTGATCGTGGCGTTCGAAGCGGCGGTGGCCGGTGGCATTCCGGTGATCAAGGCGATCCGTGAAGGCCTGTCCGCCAACCGTATCAACTGGGTCGCCGGGATCATCAACGGCACCGGCAACTTCATCCTCACCGAGATGCGTGAAAAAGGTCGCACCTTCGAAGACGTGCTGGCCGAAGCGCAAGCGCTGGGTTACGCCGAAGCCGATCCGACCTTCGACGTCGAAGGCATCGACGCCGCGCACAAGCTGACAATCCTGGCGTCGATCGCGTTCGGCATTCCGTTGCAATTCGACAAGGCCTACACCGAAGGCATCACCAAGCTGACCACCGCAGACGTGAACTACGCCGAAGCGCTGGGCTATCGCATCAAGCACCTCGGTGTGGCACGCAGCACCGCCGCCGGTATCGAGTTGCGCGTACACCCGACGCTGATCCCGGCCGATCGCTTGATCGCCAACGTCAACGGCGTGATGAACGCGGTCATGGTCAATGGTGACGCTGCCGGTTCGACGTTGTTCTACGGCGCCGGCGCCGGCATGGAGCCGACCGCTTCGTCAGTGATCGCCGACCTGGTGGACGTAGTTCGCGCCATGACGTCGGATCCGGAAAACCGCGTCCCGCACCTGGCCTTCCAGCCGGATTCGCTGTCGGCCCACCCGATCCTGCCGATCGAAGCCTGCGAAAGTGCCTACTACCTGCGGATCCAGGCAAAGGATCATCCGGGTGTGCTGGCCCAAGTGGCGAGCATCCTGTCGGAGCGCGGCATCAACATCGAATCGATCATGCAGAAAGAAGTCGAAGAACATGACGGTCTGGTGCCAATGATCCTGCTGACGCACCGTGTGCTGGAACAGCACATGAACGACGCGATCGCCGCGCTTGAAGCGCTGACGGGTGTGGTCGGTCCGGTCGTACGGATCCGCGTCGAGCACCTGAACTAACTAAAAGCAGCAGCAAGCTGCAAGCTCCAGGCAACAAGGCAAAGGCAGTTTGGCTTTGACTTGTCGCTTGGAGCCCATAGCTTGAAGCCCAAACCGAAGGTTTGCCCCTATGCGCTATATCAGTACCCGCGGCCAGGCACCGGCCCTGAATTTCGAAGACGTCCTGCTGGCCGGTCTCGCCACCGACGGCGGTCTGTACGTCCCGGAAAACCTGCCACGTTTCACCCAGGAAGAAATCGCTTCCTGGGCCGGCCTGCCGTATCACGAGCTGGCCTTCCGGGTGATGCGCCCGTTCGTTGCCGGGAGCATTCCGGACGCCGATTTCAAAAAGATTCTTGAAGAAACCTACGCCGTGTTCTCGCACAACGCGGTGGCGCCATTGCGTCAGTTGAACGGCAATGAATGGGTGCTGGAGCTGTTCCACGGGCCGACCCTGGCGTTCAAGGACTTCGCCCTGCAACTGCTCGGTCGCCTGCTCGATTACGTGCTGGAAAAACGCGGTGAGCGCGTGGTGATCGTCGGCGCCACTTCCGGTGATACCGGTTCGGCCGCCATCGAAGGCTGCAAGCACTGCGAAAACGTCGACATCTTCATCCTGCACCCGCACAACCGTGTGTCCGAAGTGCAGCGGCGGCAGATGACCACCATTTTTGGTGAAAACATCCACAACATCGCCATCGAAGGCAACTTCGATGACTGCCAGGAAATGGTCAAGGCGAGCTTCGCCGACCAGAGCTTCCTCAAAGGCACGCGTCTGGTGGCGGTGAACTCGATCAATTGGGCGCGGATCATGGCCCAGATCGTTTACTACTTCCACGCAGCCTTGCAGTTGGGCGGGCCGGCACGCTCGGTATCGTTCTCGGTACCGACCGGCAACTTCGGCGACATCTTCGCCGGTTACCTGGCGCGCAACATGGGCTTGCCGATCAATCAGTTGATCGTCGCCACCAACCGCAACGACATCCTGCACCGCTTCATGAGCGGCAATCAGTACGTCAAGGAAACCCTGCACGCCACGTTGTCGCCATCGATGGACATCATGGTCTCGTCGAACTTCGAACGTTTGCTGTTCGACCTGCACGGTCGCAACGGCGCGGCAATCGCCGGCCTGATGGATTCGTTCAAGCAGGGCGGCGGTTTCAGCGTGGAACAGGAGCGCTGGACCGAAGCCCGCAAGCTGTTCGATTCGCTGGCTGTGGACGACGCGCAAACGTGCGAAACCATCGCCGACGTCTATGAGCAAACCGGCGAGCTGCTGGACCCGCACACCGCCATCGGCGTCAAGGCTGCGCGCGAATGCCGGCGCAGTCTCGACATTCCCATGGTGATTCTCGGCACGGCGCACCCGGTCAAGTTCCCGGACGCTGTGGAGAAGGCTGGCGTAGGAAAAGCGCTTGAGCTCCCTGCACATCTTTCTGATTTGTTTGAGAGAGATGAGCGTTGCACCGTGTTGCCGAACGATCTGAAAGCCGTGCAGGCCTTTGTCAGTCAGCATGGCAACCGCGGCAAGCCGCTGTAACCGGCAAAACCTGTCACATTTTGAAGCCCGTCTCCTGACGGGCTTTCTTATTTCTGCATGCCACACTTGCACTGTTTTCGCCCTAGAGGGACGGGCGAGTCAATCACCAAGGAAATGGTAATGCGGTTTTTCACACGATTCACACCGGCACTGTGCTGGATGTTCCTGGCCAGTGCCCTGGGATTTGCCCCGGCCGCGCTTGCCGCACAATTAGTGGCCGCCGAGAACAAGCTTGCGGCCGTTGGCGCGATGATCGAGCTGGATGCTCAGGAGCGGCAATGGATTGCCGAGCACCCGAGGGTCATCGTTGCCTCGGGACAATATCCGCTGTACCTGTTCAAGGATGAGTACGGCCAATGGAGCGGTTTGAACAACGATTTGCTCAGCCGCATCAGCGCAATGACCGGGCTGCAATTTGTGCATGAGGAATCGTTTTCCCCCGCTCAGTTGCTGCAACGTCTGGAAAGCGGCGAAGCGGACATGAGCACGACGCTGGCGATGAATGACGAGCGCAAGCTGTTTCTCGATTTCAGTCATGCGTTTGGCGGGTCGGGCTGGGTGTTCGTCGGGCACGCGGGGATGCCGCGGATCCAGTCTCTGGAGCAATTGGCGGGAAGGGTGCTGGTGCTACCGTCGAGGCATGCGCTGGAGTCCGTGATTCGTCGTGACTATCCGTCTATCGAGGTGCGCTCGGTCAATACGTACGCCGAGGCCCGGGCGCTCGTTGAAAGCGGCGAAGCCTTCGCCACCATCGAAAACGAAACCGGTGCCCAACTCTATCCTTCCGGACGGCTCAAGGTGGGGCATACCGTCGAGGGTAAATGGGAGGCCGATTACCTGACGGTGCGCAAAGGTCAACCGCAGTTGCTGAGTATCCTCAACAAGGCACTCGAGGCGTTTGCGCCTGCCGAGTTGCGTGCGATGCGCCTGAAGTGGCTGAACGGGATCTCCCCGGTGCAAGTGCCCTCGGTGTGGCAGCGGCTGACCCATTGGGGGTGTTGGGGATTATTTGTCGCCAGCCTGTTCGGCTTGCTGTCATTGCTCTGGAACCGGCGACTCAGCGTATTGATCCAGCAACGACTGGACGCCGAGAACAGCCTCATCGATCAACTGGCCTTCCAGCACGCATTGATGGATGCAATGCCTGATCCGGTATTTGTTCGCGACCTGGAGGGCCGTCTGGTGATGTGCAACAAGAGTTATGAAGAAGGCTTGTCGACCCGCTTCGACCAGATTCAGGGACGACAACTGATCGATACCGATCTGCTGCCCAAGGAAACCGCCGAACTGCTGCACGCTGAATTCATGGCCCAACTCCCCACGCGCAAGGCCAGGTTCAGCAAGCGTCAATTGATGTTCAAAAACGGCGTCAGGGAGATCTACCACTGGACGGTGCCGTTCTACGGCACCGATGGGCAGTTGCGAGGATTGCTCGGCGGCTGGACCGATATCGGTCGGCGTACAAGCAAGCCGTGAGCGGGCTGTTTTTTCCCTGTCATCTTTGCCGTGCATGCTCTGTCGACCAGCGGCGCCGAGGCGCCGGCAACTGGAATCCCGAACTTTCTTCTCGGGCCAGTGGTCACTTACAGTGAACACGCCCCAGGCACTTTGTTTTCGGACTATTGAGTGGTGATCGAGATGGAAAGTATCAGTCTATTGCTCGGGGAGGCTCTGAGCCCGTATCAAGTCACGCTGACCCCGTCGGGCGCCCATGGCGAATGCCTGGTGACACTGAAAAATGCGACCGGCGCGATTGTGGTCGAACGCGTCTTCAATCAGGCGCAGTTCACCGACAAGCGTTTGCTGACGGATGTTGTTGATGGTTTGCACCGTGACGTGCTGATTGCTGAAGGACGGCTGGAGCCCTGCGTAATCGCGGCGTTGCGCCATGCGGCTCGGGACAAAATCCTGGCCCGCTGAAATTGAATTTTTTTTTGTGGGAACCTTCCTGCGGCAACGTCAGTCAGACGCAGTAACAGCAGGATCAAGCATTGTGCTCCGGTGCTTGCCGCTTGCTGCCACTGGTCTTTATGTAGGCCACGTTTAACCCCGAGTCGTCTCCCCACTTCTCGGGGTTTCTTTTGCCTGCGATTTGTCACGGCAGCGCCTGCTGCTCGAAATAGGCTTTGGATTCTTCCAGGTAAGCGCTGCGACTTTCCGGGTCGAGCCACGCCGCGTAGGCCTCGCTCAAACGATCGCGGGGCATTTTGCGCAGCAACTGGTTGATCTCGACAATGGCCTGCCGGCCTTTGGGCGTGTCGGAACAGCCGATGTAACCCGACAGATATTTCTCCGCGCCGCGAATCGGGTAGAACTGCAAATCATCCTCCGCGATGCCTTGCTGCTGGGCCTGGTAGCGGATTTCCGGGCGATAACCCAACAGCAGGTGCAGGCGCCCCAGACGCTGCATTTGCAACAGGCTGCCCAATGCGTCGTTGCCGTAATGCGCGGTCAACGCGTCGGGCGGCGCTTGCTTGAGCAGTGCGTCGAGGTACTCGCCGTAATTGCGCTCGGCAATGATCCCCAGTTTCTCGCGCCCACTGGCAAGCAGCGCGGCCAGGTCCACTTCACCGTCCTGCAGGAACGGCGCCAGCACGTCATGATCCACGCGCCGCACCGCCAGGCCATTACTCATGGCGCGAAACACCGGAATCGAAAAGGCGATCCAGCGCTCGCGCTCCTTGCTCTTGTTCAGCGCCGCATCGCAGGTCAAAAAAGGTTCATGCAGCATTTGCAGGCCGCGAGCCCGGTTGACCCGCATCACGGTGTGATCGTATTGCGGCATGCCGGCGATCAGCAGCGGCAATAGTTGATCGATGATGCCCTGGCCCTTTTTCGGCCCTTCGAAAATCGTCAGCGGCGGCAGATCGCGCACGAGCCAGATCAGCGTGTCCCTGGGTTGCGCCATTGTCGAGGGGGGCAGGCCGAACAGCCCGACCATGACCAGCAACGCGAGCACGGCCCGTCCCCCGTGGGACAGGCCGTGCGTGATGGGCAGCGCAAACAGACGCCTCAGCTCAGATGGCTCCGTCTTTGCGCAGTTGTGCAATCTGCGACGCGTCATAGCCAAGTTCCTGCAATACCTGTGCGTTGTGCTCACCCAGTTGCGGGCCGACCCATTCGCAATCACCGGGTGTCTCTGAGAGTTTCGGCACAATCCCTGGCATCTTGAAATCTTTACCGTCCGGCAGCTTGGCGTGCAGGAACATCTCCCGGGCCAGGTATTGCGGATCGGTGAACATGTCTTCGGCGCTGAAAATTCGGCTGGCCGGCACATCGGCCTGATTCAGCAGGGCGAGCACCGTGTCCAGCGGCAGTGAATTGACCCAGCGATCAATCACCCCGTAAAGCTCATCGCGGCGGTTGTCGCGACCATCGTTGCTGGCCAGCGCCGGGTCATTGGCCAGGTCTTCGCGACCGATGATCAGCATGAACCGTTTGAAGATTGCATCGCCGTTGGCGCCGATTTGCACATGCTTGCCGTCGGCGCTGGTGTGGATGGAAGAGGGCGTGATGCCCGGCATGATATTGCCGGTGCGCTCGCGGATAAAACCGAACACGTCGAACTCCGGGACCATGCTTTCCATCATGGCGAAGATCGCTTCGTACAGCGCCACGTCCACCACCTGGCCCTGGCCGCCGTTGACTTCGCGATGACGCAGCGCCATCAACGCGCCGATCACGCCCCAGAGCGCGGCTATCGAGTCACCGATGGAAATCCCGGTGCGCACCGGCGGCCGGTCTTCGAACCCGGTGATGTAACGCAGGCCGCCCATGGATTCACCCACCGCACCAAACCCAGGCTGATCCTTCATCGGCCCGGTCTGGCCGAAGCCCGAAAGCCGCACCATCACCAGTTTCGGGTTGAGGCTGTGCAGGGTTTCCCAGCTCAGGCCAAGCTTTTCCAGCACGCCGGGGCGAAAGTTTTCGATGAGGATGTCGGCCTCGCTCAACAGCTTTTTCAGAATGGCCAGGCCTTCCGGGTGTTTCAGGTTCAGCGTCACCGACTTCTTGTTGCGCGCCTGGACGAACCACCACAAGGACGTGCCCTCGTACAGTTTTCGCCATTTGCGCAGCGGATCGCCGCCATCCGGGGATTCGATCTTGATCACTTCGGCACCGAACTCACCGCAAATGCGTGAGGCAAAGGGGCCGGCAATCAACGTACCCAATTCGACGACTTTCAGACCTGAGAGCGGTTTTCCAGTGAGCGGCATGCGGGATCCTGTAGGACAAAGGCTGGGCGAGAAGAGCGTTTTAACATAGCCGAACGTCAGACCACCAAGCTCAATTGCCTTGAATTCGTTGATTGCCTACCGCATCGGTTAGACTTGCCGCCTTTCCCCGTATCAAGAAGCCCGTTCATGGCCCAGCCGTCCACGACCTACAAGTTTGAACTGAACCTCACCGACCTCGACCGCAGCGTTTACGAGACCGTGAAGCAGACCATCGCCCGCCACCCTTCGGAAACCGAAGAGCGCATGACCGTGCGGCTGCTGGCCTACGCCTTCTGGTACAACGAGCAACTGTCGTTCGGTCGCGGTCTGTCAGACGTGGACGAACCGGCGCTGTGGGAAAAAAGCCTGGATGACCGTGTCCTGCACTGGATCGAAGTCGGCCAGCCAGACGCCGATCGTCTGACCTGGTGCTCGCGTCGCACCGAGCGCACCAGCCTGTTGGCCTACGGCAGCCTGCGTGTCTGGGAAACCAAAGTGATCCCGGCGATCAAGAACCTGAAAAACGTGCACATCGCTGCCGTGCCGCAGGAAATCCTCGAAACCCTGGCCAAAGACATGCCCCGCGTTATCAAGTGGGACGTGATGATCAGCGAAGGGACGATTTTCGTCACCGACGACCGTGGTCAGCACGAAGTCCAGTTGCAGTGGCTGAGCGGCGAACGCGGCTGATTTTTCGCCGTTTTCGCGATTCATCCGGTTTTATCCTACGTATCCAAGAGAAGCACCTGTCACCCCATGCGCATCGAACCTCGCCTGTTGCCCGACACCCTGCCATTCCTCGGAGATCTGCCGCCGCTGTTGACCCGCCTGTACGCGGCGCGGGGCGTGCAGTCCGAGGCGGAACTGGACAAGAGCCTGGCGCGGCTGATTCCGTTCCAGCAGCTCAAGGGCATCGATGCCGCCGTGGATTTGCTGGTGATTGCCTTGGAGCAGCGGCAGCGGATTCTGATCGTCGGCGACTTTGATGCGGATGGCGCGACGGCCAGTACCGTCGGGGTGTTGGGCCTGCGTCTGCTGGGCGCGGCACACGTCGACTATCTGGTGCCGAACCGGTTCGAGTACGGCTACGGCCTGACCCCGGAAATCGTCGACGTGGCGCTGACCCGCACGCCGCAGTTGCTGATCACCGTGGACAACGGCATCTCCAGCGTCGAAGGCGTGGCGGCAGCGAAAAAGGCCGGCCTCAAAGTGTTGGTCACCGACCACCACTTGCCCGGCGACGAATTACCGCTGGCCGACGCCATCGTCAATCCGAACCAGCCGGGGTGCGCGTTCCCGAGCAAGGCGTTGGCTGGCGTCGGGGTCATTTTTTATGTGCTGATGGCCTTGCGCGCACGCTTGCGCGGCCTCGGCTGGTACGAGAGCCAGCCGCAGCCGAACATCGGCGAGTTGCTGGACCTGGTGGCGCTGGGCAGCGTCGCCGACGTGGTGCCGCTGGATGCCAATAACCGGATTCTGGTGCACCAGGGGCTGGAGCGGATTCGCGTCGGACGCGCGCGGCCGGGGATCAAGGCGATTCTTGAAGTGGCCAAGCGCGAACCGGCACGCATCACCTCTACCGACCTGGGGTTCATCGTCGGTCCGCGCCTCAACGCAGCCGGGCGCCTGGATGACATGAGCCTGGGCATCGAATGCCTGCTCACCGACGACGCGGGGCTGGCGCGGGAAATGGCAGTGCAGCTCGACGGCATGAACCAGGATCGCAAGTCCATCGAGCAGGGCATGCAGCGTGAAGCGCTGGCCCAGCTCAAGGATTTACCGGTCGAGTCGATGCCGTTCGGCCTGTGCCTGTTCGACCCCGAGTGGCACCAGGGTGTCATCGGCATCCTGGCCTCGCGGATGAAGGAGCGTTATTTCCGCCCGACCATCGCGTTTGCCGATGCTGGCGACGGTCTGCTCAAGGGGTCGGGACGCTCGGTTCAGGGTTTCCATATTCGTGACGCGCTGAGTGTGGTGGCGGCGCAGCATCCGAACCTGATCAGCAAGTACGGCGGCCACGCCATGGCGGCGGGTTTGACCTTGCCGGAAGCGAATTTTCCGTTGTTCGCCGAAGCGTTCGACGCTGAAGTGCGTCGGCAATTGCGCGAAGAAGACCTGACCGGGCGACTGCTGTCTGACGGTACGCTGGCGGTCGAAGAGTTCCACCTGGAACTGGCGCGCGCGTTGCGCCATGCCGGGCCTTGGGGGCAGCACTTTCCGGAGCCGCTGTTTCACGGGGTGTTCCAGCTGGTCGAGCAGCGGGTCGTTGGCGAGCGTCACCTCAAAGTGGTGCTGAAAAGTGAATGCGGCTCGGTGAAGCTCGATGGCATCGCCTTCGGCGTCGACCGCGAGATCTGGCCGAACCCGACCGTCAAATGGGTGGAACTGGCTTACAAACTCGACCTCAACGAGTTTCGCGGGAACGAGACGGTGCAATTGATGATTGCCCACATCGAACCGCGCTAAGCCCTTCGCGAGCAATTCGAATCGTCGCTCCCACACTGGATCTGCGTCGTTCACAACACCAATGTGGGAGCGAGCTTGCTCGCGAAGGCGATCTTCATCCGCCAAATATCCCCGGAACCCTCGCTCATCCCCCGTTGTCGACTAGGCTCTAAGCACTGCTTGATTGGCCTTGTGACGCCTTGTCGAATTTTTTACCCGCGGGGGCGGGTGCCGCACCTTTTTTTGCTGTCACTCGTCGACTTTTCAAACAGAACCCTGGAGCCTGCCCACTGATTCGAGAGGTGCCCCATGAGTCTGCTGCTTGAACCCTGTACCCTTCGTCAATTGACCCTGCTCAACCGCATCGCGGTATCGCCGATGTGCCAATACTCCAGCGTCGATGGCCTGGCCAATGACTGGCACCTGGTCCACCTCGGCAGCCGCGCCGTCGGCGGCGCCGGGCTGATTTTTACCGAAGCCACGGCGGTCACCGCCGATGGCCGCATCACCGCCGAGGACCTCGGCCTGTGGAATGACGAACAGATCGAGCCCCTGCAACGCATCACGCGCTTCATCACCGCTCAGGGCGCGGTGGCGGGCATCCAGTTGGCGCACGCCGGGCGCAAGGCCAGCACCCACCGGCCGTGGCTTGGCAAGCACGGCAGCGTCAAACCCGACGATGGCGGCTGGACGCCGATTGGCCCTTCGCCCATAGCGTTCGACCCGCAACACACGCCGCCCAAGCAACTGGATGAAGCTGAAATCGCCGAGGTCATTCAGGCGTTTGTCGACGCGGCCAAACGGGCACTGACCGCTGGCTTCAAAGTGGTGGAAGTCCACGCCGCTCACGGTTATCTGTTGCACCAGTTTCTGTCGCCCCTGAGCAATCAGCGGCGCGATCAATATGGCGGTTCGTTCGAGAATCGGATTCGCCTGGTACTGCAAGTCACCGAAGCGGTGCGCGCGGTGTGGCCCGAGGAATTGCCACTGTTTGTGCGAGTGTCGGCCACCGACTGGGTGGAGGACGGCTGGAATCCGGATGAGACCGTGGAGCTGGCGCGACGCCTGAAAAACCTGGGCGTGGATCTGATCGACGTCTCGTCGGGCGGTACGGCCGCCAATGCGGAAATTCCTACAGGGCCGGGTTATCAGACCCGGTTCGCCGAACGCGTGCGCAAGGAGTCAGGCATTGCCACTGGCACGGTCGGGATGATTACCGAGCCGACGCAGGCCGAGCACATTTTGCGCACCTGTCAGGCGGACATCATCTTCCTGGCGCGGGAACTGTTGCGCGATCCGTATTGGCCGCTGCATGCGGACGATGACCTGGGTGGGCGCAGGGCCGTGTGGCCGGCGCAGTATCAGCGGGCGACGCATCGGGATCAGCCGATTCATGAGTCCGATTTGCGTGACTGAATAGCGCCGTAAAAACAAAAAGCCCCGGTCAGAGTTGATCGGGGCTTTTGCGTTTCGGTGCAGGGATTTTTGTTGCCTGTCAGGCCGTCTTCGCGAGCAAGCCCGCTCCCACCGTTGATCTTTGTCATACACAAAATTTGCGTCTAATGAAGATCTAATGTGGGAGCGGGCTTGCTCGCGAAGGGGCCAGCCCAGACATCCAATAACGATCAGGGGTACTTACGCTTATCCGGCGCCGGCGGGAAATACTGGTACAGCCAGGTCTCGCTCAACGTCCGGTCATTGGTGCGAATGAACAACCGCAGCTCGACCGGCTCCACGCTGTCATTGGTCGGGAACCAGTCAAACGTGATGCGGTAACCCTTGATGTCATCCAGCACCAGCACGTTGAAATCTTTCACCTCCCCGTTCGAACAGGTGACCACCGGTTCAATCCCGGCACCCTCCGGCAAGCGATCGAGACCGCCGCCGGTGAAGTCCACCGCGAACCGTCGTGCCCACACCAGCGGGTAATGCTCGCCCGGCGCCCAGCCCTCGGTGAAGCCGCCCATGCCTGAACGCGTTGCGTTGACCCGCGCCAACGGCGTGCCGACCGGTGGCAGCGCGCTCCAGTAGAGCTTGTAGCCGTAATTCAGCGAGTCGCCGGCCGCGACCGGTTTTTTCGGGGTCCAGAAGGCGACGATGTTGTCCAGGGTTTCGCCGGTCGTAGGAATTTCCAACAGATCGATAGAGCCTTCGCCCCACGCGGTGGTCGGTTCTACCCACAGGCTCGGGCGCTTGCTGTACCAGTCGACAGTGTCCTGATAGCTGGCGAACTCGTGGTCGGTCTGCACCAGACCGAAGCCTTTCGGATCGGTATCGGCGAAGGCGTTGAATTGCAGCGTCGCCGGGTTGTTCAGCGGACGGCAGATCCACTCGCCGTTGCCGCGCCACATGGCCAGGCGATCCGAGTCGTGGATTTGCGGGTGGATGGTGTCGCACATGCGGCGCTCGTGGGTGCCGCAGCTGAACATGCTGGTCATCGGTGCGATGCCCAACTGCTCGATGGCGGTGCGCGCATTGATGTACGCATCGACGCCCATGACGACCTGACTGGCCTGGCAATCGATGTCGAAACGATAAGCGCCGGTGGCGCTCGGCGAATCGAGCAGGGCGTAGACCACGAAACGGGTGCTGTCCTTGTCCGGCGTCTCGAACCAGAACTTGGTGAAGTCCGGAAACTCTTCACGCTTCTTGGCGTACGTATCGACCGCCAAACCGCGCGCCGACAGGCCGTACTGCCCGGTGGCATCGACCGCACGGAAGTAGCTGGCGCCGAGGAAAGACACTACGTCGTGCTTGTCCAGCTCCGGCGCCTTGAACAGCTTGAACCCGGAAAAACCCAGGTCGGCACCGAGTTGCTTGGTATCGACCGTGGTTTTTTCATAGTTGAACAGCGATGGGCGGAAATGCACTTCCCGGGCCTGACGCGTCTTCGGATCGACGCTGTACATGCGCACCGGTTGCTTGAAACCCATGCCGACGTGGAAAAACTGCACATCCAGCTGACCGTTCAAGTCATTCCACAACGAGTGATTGCCGTCGTACTGGATCGCATTGAAATTCTGCGGTGTCATCGTCGCCAAGGTCGGCGGCAGCACCTGCTTGGTGTCCTGATAGCGATTGCCGGCGAGCTGCTTGGCCTGAAGCTTCAGCGCCTCAAAATCGAAGGCCTGGGCCTCGCCATCAGCCGCGCCATTACTGGCAGCCCAAGCGCGGGAGGCCAGCAGGCCAGTGGCGGACAGACCGGTATAAGCCGCGATGGCCATGGACGCTTTGAGCAAATTCCTGCGGTGCATAAGTACAACCTGTCGTGAACAATCCCGCGCCGTTCCTGGCACGTGCTGGATCAGAAATAACGGTTCGGACATGCCTTCGGCCAAACGTAACGGACTTTAAACAGATGCCAAATAGCTTAAACCGTTCGGTTGCAGACAAAAAATGATTGGTTGCACTTTGTCAGCGCGGCAATGAAACAAGAAATGTCGGTTAACGTTTCCCACAGTCCTTTCTGATTTATAGGTCATTTCTGCTTTTTTTGACTAATTACTCTAAAAATCGCTTTTCAGCGCCGCGATAGTTCCTATTCTGTGTTCATGACCGGCTTCTGCCCATCAGGCCGGCGACAAACAAAAAGGAGAGGGCGATGCGGTTTTTGAAGATATCTCGGGCTAACAGAAGGACATCGTCCATGGCGAAAGTACAAGGCATCACCGAAATGTTAGGCATCTTTCCCTGCCTTGGGACCGGGCGACGAAGACGCCGGCTCAACCGGGAAGAAATGAAGTTGGTTGAGCGTTATCGCGAACTGTCGGAGAGCGACCGGATTGCGATGCGCTATCTGGTGGATGCGATGAGGAGTGTTTCGCGGTTTTGAGCGACAAAAAAGGGGCTGACTGTGAAGTCTGCCCCTTTGTCATTTACTCACCTGCGTTTTTGCTGCAAGTGCCGGCAACCCCAAATGCAGGGGATGGCGGGGCGATCTCGATTACCGACTAACCTTCCACGCATCCCCCGCCGGCGCGGTCCCGTGGTCGTAGGGTTTGGCCAGCCACATGTAGAGCAAGCCCAACCCAATCACGATGGCCGTGCTCAGCACCATTGCGTAGTTGATGTACCAAGCCGCATCCGGTGTACGCGGCCAGGCCATGTTGATGATTGCGCCAACGCCGTAAACCAGAGCGCCGATGTTGACCGGCAAGCCCCACGCGCCGAGGGTGAATTTGCCGCTGGGTTTCCAGCCTTTCATCCGGGCGTATAGGGCGGCCAGGACGATCATCTGGAACGCCAGGTAAATCCCGATGGCAGCGAAGCTGACGATAGTCGCGACCGCGTCTTGCAGGAAGAATCCGAGGGCGATGATCAATGCCGGCAGGACGCCGGACACGAACAGTGCGGCAACCGGCACTTGTGTCGTAGGAGAAATCTTTTTCAGCAAGGTGCTGCCGATGACCATTTCATCCCGCGCGTAGGAATACAGCAGACGACTCGCCGCCGCTTGCAGGCTGATGACGCAGGAGATGAAGGAAATCATGACCACGCCCATCACCACTTTCGAGCCGACCGGGCCGAAGGCGTTGTTGAGGATGGTGGTGACCGGGTCTTTGTCGGTGCCGTTGATCACGGCTTGCATGTCCGGCACGGCAAGGATCAGCGCCAGGCAGGCGAACATCGCCGAGATGCCGCCAATGTAAATGGTCATGCGCATGGCAATTGGAATCTGCTTGCTCGGGTTCGGGGTTTCTTCGGCCACATCGCCGCAGGCCTCGAAGCCGTAGTACAGGAACATCCCGGCCAACGAAGCGGTAAGGAACGCCGGCAGGTACGAGCCGTCGATGCGAATGTCGAAGGTGTTGAACAACACGCTGATCGGTTGATGACGCTCGAACAGCAGCAGGTAGACGCCGACGATCACCGCGCCGATCAGCTCGCAGAGGAAGCCGAACATGGCGATCCGTGCCAGCACTTTGGTGCCGCTGAGGTTGACCAGGGTGGCGAACAGCGTCAGCACCAGGGCGATGATGATGTTGGTGTTGTTGCTCGGTTCAAACCCCATCATTGCCGCGAGGTACGGGCCGGCACCGACGGCCACGGCGGCGATGGTCACGCACAGGGCGATGGAGTAGATCCAGCCGACCATCCACGCCCATTTCTTGCCCACCAGCCGGCGCGCCCACGGGTAGACGCCACCGGAAATCGGGAATTGCGAGACCACTTCGCCGAAGATCAGGCACACCAGCAACTGGCCGCAACCGACCAGCAGATAGGCCCAGAACATCGGCGGCCCGCCAGCGGCGAGGCACAGGCCGAACAGGGTATAAACCCCGACGACGGGGGAGAGGTAGGTGAAGCCCAGTGCGAAGTTTTCCCACAGGCTCATGCTGCGGTTGAAGTTCGAGGTGTAGCCCAGTTTGCGCAGTTGCTCGGCATCGCTGTCGGCAGCGGTTGTAGCGAGTTCGGGTGATGTACTCATGGTCTGTCAGCTCCGGAAAATCGGCAGATTTCGGATGTCCGAAACCGTGGCGGGCCGTGAAGGCGCTGCCCGGATCGGTGGTTATTGTTTTGGCGTGTTTGGGGTGCAGCCTGGTGGTGCCTGGTGCCTGGTGCCTGGTGCCTGGTGCCTGGTGCCGGTTTCTTCCTTGGATTTGCGGTGAGGCCTTCGCGAGCAAGCCCGCTCCCACAGGGGGATGCGGTCTAAATGTGGGAGCGGGCTTGCTCGCGAAGTTTTTAAGCTTTTAGTGCTTGAACATCACATGCCGAACGACGGTGTAGTCCTCCAGCCCGTACATCGACATGTCCTTGCCGTACCCGGACAATTTCTGACCGCCGTGGGGCATTTCGCTGACCAGCATGAAGTGCGTATTTACCCAGGTGCAGCCGTATTGCAAGCGTGCGGCCAGGCGATGAGCGCGACCCACGTCCGCCGTCCAGACCGACGACGCCAGGCCGTAGTCCGAATCGTTGGCCCAACCCAGCACCTGCGCTTCATCGGTGAATTGGGTCACGGAAACCACCGGCCCGAACACTTCGCGCCGGACGATCTCGTCGTCCTGCTGCGCGTCGGCCAACACCGTCGGTTCGAAGAAGAAGCCGTTGCCTTCCACCGCTTTGCCGCCGGTGATCAAGCGGATATGCGACTGCGCCACGGCCCGTTCGACAAACCCGGCGACACGGTCGCGATGTTGCGCAGTAATCAGCGGGCCCAGCTCGGTCGACGGGTCATCCTGCAAGCCGTACTTGATGGTGCTGACCGCTTCGCCCAACTTCTGGACAAATTTTTCGTAGATGCCTTGTTGCGCGTAGATGCGGCAGGCGGCGGTGCAATCCTGGCCCGCGTTGTAGAAACCGAAGGCGCGGATGCCTTCCACGGCGGCGTCGATGTCGGCGTCGTCGAAGATGATCACCGGAGCCTTGCCGCCCAGCTCCATGTGCATGCGTTTGACGCTGTCGGCGGTGCTGGAAATGATGTTCGCGCCGGTGGCAATGGAACCGGTCAGCGAGACCATGCGCACTTTCGGGTGCGTGACCAGTGGACTGCCGACCGTAGGACCGCGACCGAATACCAGGTTGAGCACGCCGGCCGGGAAGATTTCCGACGCCAATTGCGCCAAACGCAACGCGGTCAACGGGGTCTGTTCCGACGGCTTGAGCACCACGGTATTACCGGCAGCGAGGGCCGGGGCGATTTTCCAGGCAACCATCATCAACGGGTAGTTCCACGGCGCGATGGAGGCGACAACGCCGACCGGGTCGCGGCGGATCATCGAGGTGTGCCCGGCCAGGTATTCACCGCCCGCCGAACCGCTCATGCAACGGCTGGCGCCGGCGAAGAAACGGAACACGTCGGCAATCGCCGGGATCTCGTCGTTCAGCGCGGCGCTGTAGGGTTTGCCGCAGTTGTCCGATTCCAGTTTGGCCAACTCTTCGCCGTGGGCTTCGATGACGTCGGCCAGTTTGAGCAGCAGCAACGAGCGATCTTTCGGCGGCGTTTGCGACCAGGCTTCGAAGGCGTTGTCGGCAGCCCGCACCGCTGCATCGACCTGGGCTTCGCTGGCTTCGTTGATTTCCACCAGCACACGGCCGAGGGCCGGGTTGAACACCGGTTGGGCGGGGCCTTCGCCGTCGACCAGATGGCCGTTGATCAAGAGTTTGGTTTGCATGACGTTGTCCTCATCGAAACTATCGTTGTTCTTCTGTCGAAACCGCAAACCCTGTGGGAGCGGGCTTGCTCGCGAAAGCGGTGTGTCAGGCACCATCAATGCTGGAGGTGATGGCCTCTTCGCGAGCAAGCCCGCTCCCACAGGGAATAGTTGTTGTCAGTTATTTGCCGCCACTGCCCGCAACGCTTTCGCCGCCACGAGTCAGGTAGTAAGCGCCGAGAATCGGCAGCATGGTCACCATCATCACCAGCATCGCGACGACGTTGGTCACCGGCACGTCCCGTGGGCGGCTGAGCTGGTTGAGCAGCCACAGCGGCAGGGTGCGTTCATGGCCGGCGGTGAAGGTGGTGACGATGATTTCGTCGAACGACAGCGCAAATGCGAGCATGCCGCCGGCCAGCAACGCCGAGCCAAGATTCGGCAGGACGATGTAGCGGAAGGTCTGCCAGCCGTCGGCGCCGAGGTCCATCGAGGCTTCGATCAAACTGTGCGAAGTACGGCGCAAGCGGGCGATGACGTTGTTGTAGACGATCACCACGCAGAAGGTCGCGTGGCCGACGATGATGGTGAACATCCCCGGCTCGATCCCCAGCGACTTGAACGTGGCCAGCAACGCGATCCCGGTGATGATCCCCGGCAACGCAATCGGCAGGATCAGCATCAGCGAGATGCCTTGCTTGCCGAAGAACTCGCGGCGATACAGCGCGGCGGAAGCGAGGGTGCCGAGCACCATCGCAATCAACGTCGCGATGCCGGCGATCTGCGCCGAGAGCTTGATTGCTTCCAGCACGTCGGGGCGCGAAAACGCCACGCTGAACCAGTGCAGGGTGAAACCCTTGGGCGGAAAGCTGAACGCCGCTTCTTCGGTGTTGAAGGCGTACAGGAAGATGATCAGGATCGGGAAGTGCAGAAACACCAACCCGCCCCACGCGGCGATTTTCAGCCCCAGGGAGGCCTGGTCGCCCTGTTTGATTGGCTTAGAGCGCATCGAAGGCCCCCAGTCGTTTGACGATGGACAGGTAAATGGCGATCAGCACAATCGGCACCAGCGTGAACGCGGCCGCCATCGGCATGTTGCCGATTGCGCCTTGCTGGGAGTAGACCATGCTGCCGACGAAGTAGCCGGGCGGGCCCACCAGTTGCGGCACGATGAAGTCGCCCAAGGTCAGCGAAAAAGTGAAGATCGAACCGGCGGCGATACCCGGAATCGACAGCGGCAAAATCACCTGCATAAAGGTCTGGCGCGGCTTCGCGCCGAGGTCCGCCGAGGCTTGCAGAAGCGAGGGCGGCAGGCGTTCCAGCGAGGCCTGGATCGGCAGGATCATGAACGGCAGCCAGATGTAGACGAACACCATGAATCGGCCCAGGTGCGAGGTCGACAAGGTGCTGCCGCCCACGCCGGGAATCCCCAGGACGAATTGCAGCACCGGCTCCAGCCCCAAGTGCTGAACGAACCACTGCGCCACGCCGCCCTTGGCCAGCAGCAAAGTCCAGGCGTAGGCCTTGACGATGTAACTGGCCCACATCGGCAGCATCACCGCGATGTAGAAAAACGCCTTGGTCTTGCCCGTGGTGTAGCGCGCCATGTAGTAGGCAATCGGGAACGCGACGATGGCGCTGGCAATCGACACGACAATCGCCATGCTCAGGGTGCGCAGGATGATGTCGAAATTCGATGGCTGAAACAGCGCTGCAAAATTCGCCAGGGTCAGGTCGGGCGTGACCGCCATGGTGAAGTCATCGAAGGTGTAGAAACCTTGCCACAGCAGCACCAGCAGCGAGCCAAGGTAGATTGCGCCGAACCACAACAGCGGCGGCACCAGCAGCAGCGACAGGTAAAAGTTCGGCCGGCGATACAGCAGGTTGGAGAACCTGCGCAACGGCGAACCGCTGGCCGGGGTTTGAGGCAGTGCCACGCTGCTCATCTCACACCCCGCTCGCAACGGTGTCATGCAGCGGGATCATCGCCTCGCGCGCCCAGCGTGCGCTGATGCGTTGCCCGGTCTGACGTTGCGCGCTGATGTCCAGCCACTGAGTGTTGGCCTGGCTGATGTTCAGGGTCTGGCCGTTTTCCAGTTTCACTTCATAGCGGGTGGCGCTGCCCTGGTACTGAATGTCGTGCAGCAAACCGCTGACTTCGATCTCGTGGCTGGCCAGCGGGCCTTCAGCGAACCGCACGTGTTCCGGGCGGATCGAAAACGGCTGCGGGTTGCCGCTCAACTGTTTCGCCAGATCGCCACGAATCACGTTCGAGGTGCCGACGAATTCCGCGACGAAGGTGGTCGCCGGTTTCATGTAGAGATTGCGTGGGGTGTCGACCTGTTCGATGCGCCCCTTGTTGAACACGGCCACGCGATCAGACATCGACAGCGCTTCGGTCTGGTCGTGGGTGACGAAAATGAAGGTGATACCGAGTTGGCGTTGCAGCTTTTTCAGCTCGCTTTGCATCTGCTCGCGCAGCTTCAAGTCCAGCGCCCCGAGCGGCTCGTCGAGCAGCAACACGCGTGGGCGATTGACCAGGGCGCGGGCCAGGGCCACACGCTGGCGCTGACCGCCGGACAGTTGCACCGGCTTGCGCTCGCCGTAGCCGCCGAGAGCGACCATGTCGAGGGCTTCTTCGGCGCGCTTCTGGCGTTCGGCTTTGCCGACACCTTTGACCTTTAAACCGTAGGCGACGTTGTCGCGAACGTTCATGTGTGGGAACAGGGCGTAATCCTGAAACACCGTATTGACGTCACGCTCGTACGGCGGCAGGCCGGCGGCTTCTTCGCCGTGAATGCGGATCGAGCCTGCGCTCGGTTGTTCGAAACCGGCGATCAGGCGCAAACACGTGGTTTTTCCTGAGCCGGAAGGGCCCAGCATGGAGAAAAACTCGCCGTCCTGGATGTCGATGGAAACCCGGTCTACGGCTTTCACTTCGCCGAACAGACGGGAAACGTTGGTGAACTGGACTGCAAGCGTCATGGTGCGGTGCTCCAAAAAGGCGAAGGCCGTCGCAGCGGCCCTGCCTGGACTTCTGAAAAATCTGAATCGTGATCGCGGCTGTGCGGCTGTAACACTGACTGTGGGCTCATGTGGTGAGGGACGTTTGTGGCAAGGGGGCTTCTGTGGCAAGGGGGCTTTTGTGGTGAGGGGGGCTTTTGTGGCGAGGGGGCTTGCCCCCGTTGGAGTGCGCAGCACTCCCAAAAAAAGCTCATGCGGTTTACCCGTCAGACCTCAGTGGCTTGTTTTGGGGCGGCTTCGCCACCCAACGGGGGCAAGCCCCCTCGCCACAAAAGCCGCTGGCCACAAAAGCTCCCTTTGCCACAAAAGCCCCTGGCTACAAAAGCTCCCTTTGCCACAAAAGCCCTTGGCTACAAAAGCTCCCTTTGCCGCAAAAGCCCCTGGCCACAAAAGCTCTTCGCCACAGGCGGGCAGAGTGTCAGCGGCCGCCCATGATCGCGATGTAGTCCTGGGTCCAGCGGCTGTACGGCACGAACTTGCCGCCTTCAGCCTGCGGGGTTTTCCAGAAGGCGATCTTCTCGAACTGGTCGAAACCGTTGGTCTTGCAACCTTCGGCGCCGAGCAATTCGCTGCCCGTGCAAGCTGCCGGCACCGCCGGCAACGAGCCGAACCACGCGGCGACGTCACCCTGGACTTTCGGTTGCAGCGACCAGTCCATCCACTTGTAGGCGCAGTTCGGGTGCTTGGCCTCGGCGTGCAACATCGTGGTGTCGGCCCAACCGGTGGCGCCTTCTTTGGGGATGGTCGAGGCGATCGGCTGCTTCTCGTTGATCAGGCCGTTGACCTGATACGGCCAGGCGCTGGACGCGACCACGCCCTCGTTTTTGAAGTCGCTCATCTGCACGGTGGTGTCGTGCCAGTAGCGGTGAATCAACGGCTGCTGCGCACGCAACAGATCGAGCACGGCTTTGTACTGGGTTTCGGTGAGTTGATACGGGTCTTTGATGCCGAGTTCAGGCTTGGTGGTTTTCAAATACAGCGCCGCGTCGGCGATGTAGATCGGGCCGTCATAGGCTTGCACGCGACCCTTGTTCGGTTTGCCGTCCGGCAGATTTTGCGCCTCGAACACCACGCTCCAGCTGGTCGGCGCCGTCTTGAACACGTTGGTGTTGTACATCAGCACGTTCGGGCCCCACTGATACGGGGTGCCGTAGGTCTGCTTGTTGACCACGTACCACGGCGCGTCCTTGAGGCGCGGATCGATGCTTTTCCAGTTCGGGATCAGGTCGGTATTGATCGGTTGCACGCGCTTGCCGACGATCAGCCGCAGCGAGGCATCGCCCGACGCCGTCACCAGGTCGTAACCGCCCTTGGCCATCAGGCTGACCATTTCGTCGGAAGTGGCGGCGGTCTTGACGTTCACCTTGCAGCCGGTGTCTTTCTCGAAACCGGTCACCCAGTCATAAGCCTTGTCACTTTCTCCACGTTCGATGTAACCGGGCCACGCCACGATATCCAACTGACCTTCGCCGGCACCGACGGCTTTCAGCGGTTCGGCGGCCTGAATGCTGGCGCTGGCCAATAATGCCGTGGTGATTGCACTGAGCAGTGCGGTCTTGTGCACGAACATGGGAATTCCCTCTTCTTTAATTATGGTCGGGGCAGTGGTGAACGTGATGAAGCATGCCGTTGGCGGCTTGTTATTAGCGTAGTCAGAGATGCTGGCCGTGGCGCGCCATGATGTGCCGCACCACGCTGTAGTCCTGAAGCGAATCGCTGGATAAGTCTTTGCCGTAGCCCGAACGTTTGAGGCCGCCGTGGGGCATTTCGCTGACCAGCATGAAATGGCTGTTGATCCAGGTGCAGCCGTACTGCAAGCGGGCCGCGACCTGCATGGCTTTGTCGAGGTTCTGGGTCCAGATCGAGGAGGCGAGGCCATATTCCGAATCGTTGGCCCAGTCCACCGCTTGCTCCAGTTGATCGAAGCGGGTCACGGTGACCACCGGCCCGAACACTTCGCGCTGGACGATCTCATCGCTCTGCTTGCACCCGGCGAGCAAGGTCGGCTGGTAATAGAAGCCGGCACCGGAATGCACCGCCGCGCCGGTCACCCGTTCGATGTGTGGCTGGCCGAGGGCGCGCTCGACAAAACTGGCCACACGGTCGCGCTGGCGGGTACTGATCAACGGGCCGATTTCGTTATCGGCATCGCGTTTGCCGGCGAAGCGCAGGCTGCTGACTGCCGCGCCAAGTTCGGCCACCAGTCGGTCGTGAATTCCGGCCTGTGCGTAAATCCGGCACGCCGCCGTGCAGTCCTGGCCGGCGTTGTAATAGCCGTAAGTGCGCACGCCTTCGACCACGGCCTGAATGTCGGCATCGTTGCAGACGATCACCGGGGCCTTGCCACCGAGTTCGAGGTGCGTGCGTTTGAGGGTTTTGGCGGCGGCCTGGAGAATTTTCTGCCCGGTGACGATATCGCCGGTCAACGACACCATGCGTACCTTTGGATGGCTGACCAAGTGGCTGCCGACGCCTTCACCGCCGCCGCAGACAATGTTGATTACCCCGCGCGGCAGGATCTCCGCCAGCGCGGGTGCCAGCGCCAGGATCGACAACGGTGTGTGTTCGGACGGTTTGAACACCAGCGTGTTGCCGGCGGCGAGGGCCGGGGCGATTTTCCACGCGGCCATCATGATCGGGTAGTTCCAGGGTGCGATCGAGGCGACGACGCCAATCGGATCGCGGCGGACCATGCTGGTGTAGCCCGGCAGGTATTCGCCGCTGAGCTGACCGGTCTGGCAGCGCACGGCGCCGGCGAAGAAGCGGAACACGTCGACCGTGGCGTTCAAGTCGTCCTGGCGCGCCAGGTGCAACGGCTTGCCGCAGTTGAGGGACTCGAGGCGGGCCAGCAGGTCGGCGTTTTTTTCGATGGCGTTGGCGATGTCCAGCAACAGGTTCGAGCGTTGCTGCGGCGTGGTGCGTGACCAACTGGCAAACGCGCGGTGGGCGGCGAGAATGGCCGCTTCGACTTGCTCGGTGCTGGCTTCGGCGATGTGCGTCAACACCTCGCCGGTGGCCGGGTTGAGGATCGGTTCGACAAAGCCCTGGCCCGCGATCAATTCGCCATCGATCAACAATGCGGTGAACAGTGGGGTCTGCGCGCCAGCCATTTTTCGGGTTCTCTTTTCTTGTGTGGCCATGGTGCTCCCAGCGACTGGGGCGCGGCCGTCTTATATAGATGTAACAAGACTAGTCCGGGACCCCGAGGTCGACAAATACTAAATACTGAAGGTGGCGTTCGATTAAATAGATGGCTTGCGCCCGCCGTGGGGCTGCTCCCGCGCCACGGTCAGGAAAGGGTCGACCAGCGCCGGGCGCGCCGTGCCACGGCGCCAGGCCAGGCCGACGTCCAGGGTCTGGCTCAGGTCGGCAATTGGCCGCGCTTCGATGATGTCGCCTTCCAGCGACCAGGGGCGATAGGTCATGTCGGGCTGGATCGACACACCCAATCCCGCCGCAACCAGGCTTCGCACGGCTTCCGTCGACGCCGTTCTGAGGGTGATGCGCGGTTGCAACGAGGCCGCCGACCACATGCGCTGGGCATTGCGGTCCATCTCGTCGACGTTCAGTTGAATCAGCGGCTCGCGCGCCACGTCGGCGAGGTTGATGCTGTCGTGTTCCAACAGCGGGTGCTGCGCCGGCAGCCACAGCCGGTGGGGCGAGTGGGTCAGCACTTCAGTCTGCAAGGCGTGGCGGTCTTCGAGGTTGGAGAGGATCAACACGCCGACATCGATTTCGCCGCTGACCAGCAAATGCTCGATGTACGGGCGCTCGTCCTCCATCACGCGAATCTCGACATTGGGGTAGGCGCGCTGGAAACGGGTGAGCAGATCCGCAAGGTAATAACCGGCGACGAGGCTGGTCACGCCGATGATCAACTGGCCAGCCACCTGATCGGTGCTCTGTTGCAGGCTGCGTTTGGCGTTGTCCACGGTCGCCAGAATCAGGTGTGCCTGGCGCAGGAATTGATGCCCCTGGTGGGTCAGGGTCATGCCCTTGGCGTGGCGATTGAACAGGCTGACGCCGATTTCCTGCTCCAGTTGCTGGATCGCCAGGGTCAGTGTCGATTGGGAAATGAACGCGGTTTGTGCGGCGGCGGAGATCGAGCCCGTCTCGGCCACGGCGATGAAGTGACGAATCTGACGCAGGGTCATCATGGGAGCAGTACCCGGTGGGCGGTTTTTATAGATTCGCCGCAGTGTATATCTTTTTAATCGATGGGCTTTTTGGCGTTACAAAAAGTGCGCAACATCTGGAAGTACTCTCGCAGCAGGGGCTTGGGCACTTTCGGCCTAGGCTGTTGGCCTTATGTGTCCGGTCAACCCTTTTTCTGGAGGCGGCAAAATGAATACCCGTGGATTGCTCGATCAACTTCTCAAGTCCGGTCAGGATATGTTGCAAAACAAGGCCGGTGGCAATCACAAGAAAACCACCAGCGGTGGTTTGGGCGGCTTGCTCGGCGGCAGCGGTGGCGCGGGCGGTCTCGGTGGTCTGCTTTCCGGCGCGGGCGGCGGCGCACTGGCAGCGGGCGCGATGGGCCTGCTGCTTGGCAGCAAGAAGGCCCGCAATGTCGGCGGCAAAGTCGCCATTTACGGCGGTCTCGCGGCGCTTGGCGTCATTGCCTACAAGGCTTACGGCAACTGGCAGGCCCAGCAGGGTACCGCGCCGAAGACCGAGCCGCAGACCCTCGACCGCCTGCCACCGGCGCAAGTCGAGTTGCACAGCCAGGCCATTCTCAAGGCGCTGGTCGCCGCAGCCAAAGCCGACGGTCACGTCGATGATCGCGAGCGTGCATTGATAGAAGGCGAATTCACCAAACTCGACAATGATCAGGAATTACAGCGGTGGCTGCACGCCGAACTCAGCAAGCCACTGGACCCGGCCGAAGTCGCCCGCGCCGCCAGCACCCCGGAAATGGCCGCCGAGATGTACATCGCCAGCGTGATGCTGGTGGATGAGGAGAGCTTCATGGAGAAGTCCTACCTGGATGAACTGGCGCGGCAGTTGAAGCTGGAGCCGGGGTTGAAGATAGAGTTGGAGAAACAGGTTCGCCAGGCGTTGACCTGAATCCTGGTTTTTCTGCTGTACATCCTGGCGATGCTCGCACTGGCATGCATCAGTTACATTTTGTTGGAAAAACCTTGTGTCAGCCTGGGCAGAACAATCAACGGGAAACTGCACAGTGGTTTCACGCGGATCGTCCATTCGTAACGCCTCCAGTTTTCAGAGAACTGTCGTCACCGTCTTATAAATGAGACACCGCCCTCGGCTATACTCCCCAGCATTTGAACCGCCCGAGGACTGACTGTGAAGAACTGGACGTTGCGCCAACGCATCTTGGCGAGTTTTGCGGTGATCATCGCCATCATGTTGTTGATGGTCGTCGTCTCGTATTCGCGGCTGTTGAAGATCGAAGCCAGTGAACAAAGCGTGCGTGATGATGCGTTGCCCGGGGTGTATTACAGCTCGATGATTCGCGGTGCCTGGGTCGACAGTTTTCTGCAGATTCAGGAAATGCTCGGCCTGAAACAAGGACAGGGCATCAGCGCCGAAGACGCCGCCGACTTCAAGAGTTATGAAGTGCGTGTGCAGGATGCGATGAGTAATTACCGCACCACTGTCACAACGGCTGAAGACAGGACCGAATTCGCGACCTTCGAAAAAATGCATGAGGAGTACAGCAAACTCCTCACCGCGGTGCTCGATTTGTATACACGCAATCAAGAAGCCGAGGCCGTCAAATTGTTCAATGAACAACTGACCCCGGCGTGGACCGCAGGGCGCATGAAGCTCAACGATATCCAGCGTGAAAACAAGGCCGTCGCCGATCGGGACATGGCGAACATCGACGATTCCGTGGTCACCGCGAAAATCATCATGGGGATTTCCTTGCTGATCGCGGTGCTGGTCGCCGGCCTCTGTGGCCTGTTGCTGATGCGCGCGATCATGGCGCCGATGAATCGCATCGTGCGGATCCTCGAAATCATGCGCACAGGTGACCTCAGCGGCCGCCTGAACCTGGAGCGCAAGGACGAATTCGGCGCGGTTGAAACCGGCTTCAACGACATGATGGCCGAGCTGACCTCCCTCGTGTCCCAGGCTCAGCGCTCGTCGGTGCAAGTCACCACGTCGGTGACCGAAATCGCCGCCACCTCCAAGCAACAACAAGCCACTGCCACCGAAACGGCGGCCACCACCACTGAAATCGGTGCGACCTCTCGCGAGATCGCGGCGACCTCGCGGGATCTGGTGCGCACCATGACCGAAGTGTCGACCGCCGCCGATCAGGCTTCGGTGCTGGCCGGTTCCGGGCAACAAGGCCTGGCGCGCATGGAAGACACCATGCACTCGGTGATGGGCGCGGCTGATCTGGTCAACGCCAAATTGGCGATCCTCAACGAGAAGGCCGGCAACATCAACCAGGTCGTGGTGACCATCGTCAAAGTCGCCGACCAGACCAACCTGTTGTCGCTCAATGCCGCCATCGAAGCCGAGAAGGCCGGTGAATACGGTCGCGGATTTGCCGTGGTCGCCACCGAAGTGCGGCGCCTGGCGGATCAGACCGCCGTGGCCACTTACGACATCGAGCAGATGGTGCGCGAGATCCAGTCGGCGGTGTCGGCCGGGGTCATGGGCATGGACAAGTTCTCGGAAGAAGTGCGCCGTGGCATGTCCGAGGTGCAGCAGGTCGGCGAGCAGCTGTCGCAGATCATCCATCAGGTGCAGGCGCTGGCGCCACGGGTGTTGATGGTCAACGAAGGCATGCAGGCGCAGGCCACCGGCGCCGAACAGATCAACCATGCGCTGGTGCAGTTGGGCGATGCCAGCAGCCAGACCGTCGAGTCGTTGCGCCAGGCCAGTTTCGCCATCGACGAACTGAGCCAAGTGGCCGTGGGGCTGCGCAGCGGCGTCTCGCGATTCAAAGTCTGATGAACGAGCTCGCGACCAGACGTGGCGCGGCGATGCCGGCGAAACATGCGTTGTTCCTGGTGTTTCGCATCGGTGCCGAACGTTATGCCTTGCAAGCCGTCGAGGTGGCGGAAGTGCTGCCGCGCCTGCCATTGAAACCGATTGCCCGGGCGCCGCACTGGGTGGCGGGCGTGTTCGCCTATCGCGGCGCGGTCGTGCCGGTGATCGACCTCAGTGCGTTGACGTTCGGCCAACCGGCGCAGGCCCGCACCAGCACCCGGCTGGTGCTGGTCAACTACCGCCCCGATGACGCCACCCCGGCGCAATGGCTTGGGCTGATTCTGGAACAGGCCACCGACACCTTGCGCTGTAACCCGGCGGATTTTCAGCCCTATGGCCTCGACAATCGTCAGGCGCCGTACCTCGGGCCGGTGCGCGAAGATGCGCAAGGTTTGCTGCAATGGGTGCGGGTTGCCGATTTGCTCGACGAGCACGTTCGCGCCCTGCTGTTTCCATCGCCGCCGCTGGACCCGGCGCGGCTTGAGGAGCAGCCATGAGCAGCGATCAACGTTTTTTCGATTTCCTTAAAGCGCGCATCGGCCTCGATGTGACATCGGTCGGCCCGGCAATCATCGAGCGCGCGGTGCGTCAGCGCAGCACCGCGTCCAACGCGCTGACGGCCGATGAATATTGGCTCACGCTGCAAGGCTCGCCGGACGAACAACAAGCGCTGATCGAAGCGGTGATCGTCCCGGAAACCTGGTTTTTCCGTTACCCGGAATCCTTCGCCACCCTCGCCAGGCTGGCGGCCAAACGGCTGGCCGAGATCAACAACATGCGCGCGCTGCGGCTTCTCAGCCTGCCGTGTTCCACCGGCGAAGAACCGTACTCGATTGCCATGGCGCTGCTCGATGCCGGGCTCAAACCGCATCAATTCAAAGTCGACGGCATGGACGTCAGCCCGCTGTCGGTGGAAAAAGCCAGGCGAGCGCTGTACGGCAAGAACTCGTTTCGCGGTCAGGAGATTGCCTTTCGCGAGCGGCATTTCATTGCCGAGGGCGACGTCTATCGCCTGGGCGAGCGCGTGCTCGAACAGGTGCGATTGCAGGTCGGCAATCTGCTCGATCCGGCGTTGCTGGCGAGCGAACCGCCGTATGACTTTGTGTTCTGCCGCAACTTGCTGATCTATTTCGATCAGCCCACCCAGCAGCAAGTGTTCGAAGTGCTCAAGCGCCTGACCCACGTCGATGGCGTGCTGTTTATCGGCCCGGCCGAGGGCAGTTTGCTCGGGCGGTTTGGCATGCGCTCAATTGGTATCCCGCAGTCGTTTGCCTTCAGCCGCCACACCGCGCCAGAACCTGAGCCCATGCCTGCGCCGACGTATGTGCCGCCGCCGTTGCCCGTGCGCCAGCCGCTGCGCAATGTGACGCCGCCGGTGCGCCATCGCCCGTTCGCGACCCCCACGCCGCCCGCCGCCATCGCGAAAGCTTCAGGCGCCGCCGCGTTACTGGCCAACATTGCCGCACTGGCCAACGAAGGCAAAAGCGCCGACGCTCGCGCGGCCTGCGATGAGTATTTGCGCAATCACGAACCGGTCGCCCAAGTGTTTTACTGGCTGGGCTTGCTCAGTGATGTCGCCGGCAGCGCGCTCCAGGCCCAGGGCTTTTACCGCAAGGCGTTATACCTCGACCCGCAACACCTCGACGCGTTGATGCACCTCGCCGCCTTGCTGCAATCCCAGGGCGACACGGCGGGCGCCAGAAGATTGCAGGACCGCGCCGCCCGCAGCGAGCGCGCCGACAGTGAGCGCAAACGATGACCGCGTCTGACACCTTGAACGTCACCCATGAAGATGCCCAGGCCATCGACGACTGCTGGAACCGCATCGGTATCCACGGCGACAAGTCCTGCCCACTGCTGATCGAACACATTCATTGCCGCAATTGCGCGGTGTATTCCGCCGCCGCCACGCGCCTGCTCGACCGCTACGCGTTGCAGCAGGACGAGCGCGAGCAAGCGTCGACGACGGTGGAAAGCGACATCAAGACCCGCTCATTGCTGATGTTTCGTCTGGGCGAAGAATGGCTTGGGCTGGTGACGCGCAGCCTGGTGGAAGTGGCGCCGCTGCAAGCCATTCATTCGTTGCCGCACCAGCGCTCCCGGGCGTTGCTCGGCGTGGCGAACGTGCGCGGTGCGTTGGTTGCGTGTCTGTCGCTGGTGGAATTGCTCGGGCTCGACCCGACCAATGAGGTGCCCTCAGGCGCACGGGTTATGCCGAGGATGTTGATCATCGCCGCCCACGGTGGGCCGGTGGTGGTGCCCGTGGATGAGGTCGACGGCATTCATGCCATCGACCAGCGTCTCCTCGATGCGGCATCGCAATCCGGCACCCAGGCCAGCGCCAGGTACACCAAGGGTGTGCTGCCTTTCAAAGGTCGCAGCCTGCGTTGGCTGGATGAAGAACAGTTGCTGTCCGCCGTGACCCGGAGCCTCACATGACCCCCGAGCAAATGCGCGACGCCTCTTTGCTTGAGCTGTTCGGCCTCGAAGCCGAAGCCCAGACCCAAGTGCTGAACACTGGCCTGCTGGCGCTTGAGCGCGATCCGACCCAGGCCGCTCACCTCGAATCGTGCATGCGCGCGGCGCACTCGCTCAAAGGCGCGGCGCGGATTGTCGGCGTCGATGCCGGGGTCAGCGTCGCGCATGTGATGGAAGATTGCCTGGTCAGCGCGCAGGAAGGGCGCCTGTACCTGCGACCCGAACACATTGACGCGTTGCTGCAAGGCACCGATTTGCTGATGCGCATCGCCACGCCGAACAGTGCGCCAACGCCTGTGGACATCGAGGCATATGTGGCGCTGATGGCACGCTTGCTTGATCCGCTGGCGCTGGCCGCGCCGATCAGTACACCCATTGCGCCGTTCATGACCAAGCCTGAGCCGGACGAAGCGCCGATCGAGGTGCTGGTGCCGGTGCTCGACGCGCCATCTGCCGCGCTTGTCGAGCCACCGGCCAAGAACCGGCGCACCACGGAAAATGGCGAGCGGGTGCTGCGTGTCACCGCCGCGAGATTGAACAGCCTGCTCGATCTGTCGAGCAAATCGCTGGTGGAAACCCAGCGCCTCAAACCGCACCTGGCCACCATGCAGCGCCTCAAACGCCTGCAGAACAACGGTCTTCGAGCGCTGGAAAACCTCAACGTGCACCTCAAGGAGCATGCCTTGAGCCTGGAGGCGCAGGAATCGCTGGAAGATGCGCGGCGCTTGCTTGCGCAAGCCCAGCAGTTGCTAATCGAGAAAAATGCCGAGCTGGATGAGTTCGCCTGGCAGGCGAGTCAGCGTGCACAGGTGCTTTACGACACGGCGCTGGCCTGTCGTATGCGTCCGTTTGCCGACGTACTGAGCGGGCAAGTGCGCATGGTCCGCGACCTCGGCCGTGATTTGGGCAAACAGGTGCGCCTGGAGATCGAAGGCGAGAAGACTCAGGTCGACCGCGACGTGCTGGAAAAACTCGAAGCGCCGCTCACGCACTTGCTGCGCAATGCGGTGGATCACGGCATCGAGTCCCCGGAACAACGGCTGCTGGCCGGCAAACCGGCCGAAGGGCTGATTCGTCTGCGGGCTTCCCATCAGGCCGGGTTGCTCGTACTGGAGTTGAGTGACGATGGCCATGGCGTCGACCTGGAGAAGGTCCGCCGCAGCATCGTTGAACGCCAGTTATCCCCGGCCGACACCGCTGCGCAGTTGAGCGAAGAGGAGCTGCTGACGTTCCTGTTCCTGCCGGGGTTCAGCCTGCGGGACAAGGTCACCGAAGTCTCCGGGAGAGGCGTCGGCCTCGACGCGGTTCAGCACATGGTCCGGCAGTTGCGCGGCGCGGTGGTGCTGGAGCAGACGGCGGGCGAGGGCAGTCGCTTCCACCTCGAAGTGCCGCTGACGTTGTCAGTGGTGCGCAGCCTGGTGGTGGAGGTCGGTGACGAGGCGTACGCGTTTCCGCTGGCGCACATCGAGCGCATGTGCGACCTCCAGCCCGAGGACATCGTCCAGCTCGAAGGCCGCCAGCACTTCTGGCACGAAGGCCGGCACGTCGGGCTGGTCGCGGCCAGTCAGTTGCTGCAACGTCCGGCGAGCCAGAACAGCCAGCAAACCCTCAAAGTCGTGGTGATTCGCGAGCGTGAGGCGATTTACGGCGTGGCGGTCGAGCGTTTTATCGGCGAGCGGACCCTGGTTGTATTGCCCCTGGATGAACGTCTGGGCAAGGTGCAGGACATTTCCGCCGGGGCGTTGCTCGACGACGGTTCGGTGGTGTTGATTGTTGACGTTGAAGACATGCTGCGTTCGGTGGACAAGCTGCTGAACACCGGGCGGCTGGAGCGCATTGCGCGTCACAGCAGCCAGGCGCTCGAAGCCGCGCGCAAACGGATTCTGGTGGTCGACGATTCGCTGACCGTGCGTGAGTTGCAGCGCAAGCTGCTGCTCAATCGCGGTTACGACGTGGCCGTGGCGGTGGACGGTATGGATGGCTGGAACGCGCTGCGTTCGGAGGATTTCGATCTGCTGATTACCGACATTGATATGCCGCGCATGGATGGCATCGAACTGGTGTCACTGCTGCGCCGCGACAACCGCCTGCAATCGCTGCCGGTGATGGTGGTGTCCTACAAGGATCGCGAAGAAGATCGCCGCCGTGGACTGGACGCCGGAGCCGACTATTATCTAGCCAAGGCGAGTTTTCATGACGACGCCCTGCTTGATGCAGTGGTCGAGCTCATCGGAGGAGCGCGGGCATGAAAATCGCAATCGTCAACGACATGCCCATGGCGGTAGAGGCCCTGCGCCGCGCCTTGGCCTTCGAACCGGCGCATCAAGTGGTCTGGGTCGCGAGCAATGGCGCCGAAGCCGTGCAGCGTTGCGCCGAAAACACCCCGGACCTGATTTTGATGGACCTGATCATGCCGGTCATGGACGGCGTGGAGGCGACCCGGCGGATCATGGCCGAGACCCCGTGCGCGATTGTGATCGTCACCGTCGACCGCCAACAGAACGTCCATCGCGTGTTCGAGGCCATGGGCCACGGTGCGCTGGACGTCGTCGACACCCCGGCCGTCGGTGCCGGCAATGCTCGGGAGGCGGCCGCACCGTTGCTGCGCAAGATCATGAACATCGGTTGGTTGATCGGTGACAGCAGCAAACGCGAGCGTGCGGCGGCCAGTCCGCTGCGCAGTTCGGCGTCGCGCCAGCGCCTGATTGCAATTGGCTCGTCCGCGGGTGGCCCGGCGGCACTGGAAGTATTGCTCAAGGGTTTGCCGCGAGATTTCTCGGCAGCCATCGTATTGGTCCAGCATGTGGACCAGGTGTTCGCCGCCGGCATGGCCGAATGGCTCGGCAGCGCCAGCGGCTTGAATGTGCGCCTGGCCGTGGAAGGCGAGCCGCCGCAGGCCGGCACCGTGCTGTTGGCCGGCACCAACCACCACATCCGTTTGTTGAAAAACGGCACGCTCGCTTACACCGCTGAACCGGTCAACGAGATCTACCGGCCCTCTATCGATGTGTTTTTCGAGAGCGTGGCCAATTACTGGAACGGCGATGCGGTGGGCGTTTTGCTGACCGGCATGGGGCGCGATGGCGCGCAGGGGCTTAAACTCATGCGCCAGCAGGGTTACCTGACCATCGCTCAGGACCAGAACAGCAGCGCGGTGTATGGCATGCCGAAAGCGGCAGCAGCCATTGACGCCGCGGTGGAAATACGCCCGCTGGGCAAGATAGCGCCACGATTGCTGGAGATATTTGCCAAATGACGACAAATCGCAGCAATCCTGGCTCAGGCAGCACTCAGGTGACCGTACATGAATGATTTACAGCTCGACGACTTCAAGACCGACGAAAACGCCGCGATGGTGTTGCTGGTAGACGATCAGGCGATGATCGGCGAAGCGGTGCGGCGGGGCCTGTCGAATGAAGAAAACATCGACTTCCATTTCTGCGCCGACCCGCATCAGGCCATTGCCCAGGCGATCCGCATCAAGCCGACGGTGATCCTGCAAGACCTGGTGATGCCCGGTCTCGACGGCTTGAGTCTGGTGCGCGAATACCGCAACCACCCGGCGACCAAAGACATCCCGATCATCGTGCTGTCGACCAAGGAAGACCCGCTGATCAAGAGCGCGGCCTTCGCGGCCGGTGCCAACGATTACCTGGTCAAGCTGCCGGACACCATCGAACTGGTGGCGCGCATCCGTTATCACTCGCGCTCCTACATGACGTTGTTGCAGCGCGATGCGGCGTATCGCGCGTTGCGGGTCAGCCAGCAGCAGTTGCTCGACACCAACCTGGTGCTGCAACGCTTGATGAACTCCGACGGCCTGACCGGGCTGTCGAACCGTCGCCACTTCGACGAGCACCTGGAACTGGAATGGCGCCGTTCGCTGCGCGATCAGACGCAACTGTCGTTGTTGATGATCGACGTGGACTACTTCAAGTCGTTCAACGACAGCTTCGGGCATCTGGAAGGCGACGAAGCGTTGCGCAAAGTGGCCAGCGCCATTCGTGATGCCTGCGCTCGCCCGTCGGACCTGCCGGCCCGTTATGGCGGTGAAGAGTTCGCGCTGGTGCTGCCCAATACGTCACCGGGTGGCGCGCGGCTGGTGGCGGAAAAGCTGCGCCAGGCCGTGGCCGCGCTGAAGATTGCGCACATTGCACCCACTGAAGGCTCAAGTCTGACCGTCAGCATCGGGCTGTCTACCGTGATTCCACAGCAAGGCAGCGATTGCCGGCAGTTGATCTCGGCGGCGGACAAGGGGCTGTATCTGGCGAAGAACAATGGGCGCAATCAGGTGGGGATCGAGTAGCCGCCGACCTGATCAAGTTCTCCCCTGTGGCGAGGGCGCTTGCCCCCGTTGGGCCGCGAAGCGGCCCCTCGCACTCTCTAAGCTGTCGCCCCCCCAGCAGCAATTCACCATAGAGTTTCTCACCGCGCTTCCGACGAAAAGTCCGATGCTCAATGGTTGCCAATTGCTCCTTCCGCGCCTCGGCCGCCTTGAGTTTCGCCTGCTCCTCTCCGAACTTTTCCACATTGAATGAACGAGAAAGTTTTTTGCCGTCACGGGTCTTCGTTTGAGCGACCCAGTAAGTATTCTTGCCGTTCGTCTGTCGTGAAACACCCGCCAGGCCACTGGTGTTGGTCACCCGCAGTTTCTTACGGACGGTGCGACTGAGTTGCGGCGGGAAACGCAGCATCTGCTCATTGCGAAATCGCTCGGCAGCGGCACGCGCTGGACGCTCACCGCCATGGCTGATGAACGTAAATTCCTTGTGAACCTTCATGACGCCTTCCCGAAACAACGATACGCGCCACGCCAAAGCCCCCGACTTCTTGTGGCGCACTTTGATGATGGCGTAGTCGTTGCTGCTTGCGGCCGCGTCCGGATTATCAGAGCGCAGCAGTGCCACGTTCTCGGATGAGGTGTGATCAATCGACATACGTCACATACCCAGCCATCAAGTTCGGCCGTTGAAACGTGTCGATGCTGGCGACGCGTTGATGCATCTCCCTGACCACCTGCTTGAACGTCGCGTCGTCCATGTCGATCCAGAAACGCGGATTACGGCCGGTGAGGCGATCGTATTCGGCGGTGGTGGGGTCGAGGTGGCGGTATTCCTCGTATTGCGGCAGGTCCGGCAAGGGGCGACTGACATCCATGTAGTTCTGGATGAAATCCCACAGGGCGCACGCGGGTTGCGTTTCGGGGCCGGGGCAGAGCAGCGCGCCGAAGTTGATCATGATGTTGCGGTAGCGATGGGCGAGGTAGAGCACATTCATCGGCATGCCCTGGCTGTCCGGGGACGTGGCGATGTAGGCGTCGAACTCGTAAAACGGCGCGGTGAGTTCACCGATGGTGCCGTTCTTTTTATATTCACCGTTGTTTTTGTAGTCAAAGACGGTGACCAGACCGGTACGGCGGTTGAGTTCCCAGATGGGGCCGCGGGAGGGTTTTATCCAGAGGCTGGGGAAGTGTTTTATGACTATTGAACCGATTGCCCAGGATAGAAGTGGTACGCCGAGGAACCAAGAGTAGTACTCGATAAGGGAGTTTTTTGTGAACGCCCACCAAGATTCATCTACCAACGAGATTAATGAGATGTGACCGGGAATACTAAATATAAAACATATGTAAAAGATCCATTTCCCCAAAAGCCTCATGTATAGCCAGAAGTGGGAGCTCGTTGGGAGAAGTGAGTGCCTGAAGCGCTCATGGTCATCCCTTATGTGGAAATCAATAAGTTCATATGGGGTTGGGGTGTAGTTCTTAGTGGCTGTTTGTTCTTCGCGTTGCCTTTTGGCTTTTTCTTGATATCGAATGTCTGTTGGCGAGTAATCTTCCACAAAGCTAACCGGGCATACTTCATCTGCGTTGCCCCAAGGCAATCTAACTTTTGCGAAGCGCATGATCCAGGATCGTTCAGATGAGCGATCTTGTTGAGGTACCTCGCTCGCCCCATAGGCAGCTTCGGCGTAATACGATTCCTGAATCATTAGTTATTCCGGGATTTATTTGTAAATTCGTCGGCCCAATAAAGTTGGCCTACGTTGTCGAAGTCTGGCTTGTGGCCATGGAGTTTTACGTGGTTGGTTTGCGCGATTGAATCCGAAGAGTTTCTCTGTCGCTCAATCGACATACGTCACATACCCAGCCATCAAGTTCGGCCGTTGAAACGTATCGATGCTGGCGACGCGTTGGTGCATCTCCTTGACCACCTGCTTGAACGTCGCGTCGTCCATGTCGATCCAGAAACGCGGATTACGGCCGGTGAGGCGGTCGTATTCAGCGGT
Source organism: Pseudomonas sp. NPDC086278 (assembly GCF_050280905.1). Classification (NCBI taxonomy): domain Bacteria; kingdom Pseudomonadati; phylum Pseudomonadota; class Gammaproteobacteria; order Pseudomonadales; family Pseudomonadaceae; genus Pseudomonas; species Pseudomonas sp. NPDC086278. The sequence goes on along the minus strand of NZ_JBNNWE010000021.1, from coordinate 35,056 downwards.
GGTGGGGTCGAGGTGGCGGTATTCCTCGTATTGCGGCAAGTCCGGCAAGGGGCGACTGACATCCATGTAGTTCTGGATGAAATCCCACAGGGCGCACGCGGGTTGCGTTTCGGGGCCGGGGCAAAGCAGCGCGCCGAAGTTGATCATGATGTTGCGGTAGCGATGGGCGAGGTAGAGCACATTCATCGGCATGCCCTGGCTGTCCGGGGACGTGGCGATGTAGGCGTCAAACTCGTAGAACGGCGCGGTGAGTTCACCGATGGTGCCGTTCTTTTTATATTCACCGTTGTTTTTGTAGTCAAAGACGGTGACCAGACCGGTACGGCGGTTGAGTTCCCAGATGGGGCCGCGGGAGGGTTTTATCCAGAGGTTGGGAAGTTTATGTATTACTAGCTTTCCAACTGTCCATGATATTAATGGAACTCCGAGAGCTATGGAGGAGAATTTTAATAGGTAATACGCTGTTTCTATCCGGTCCTCATCGGTGGTAATTAGTATTAGGAGAGAGGTTGCCGACATTATAAATAACAAAAACCAAAATATAAATCTGCCTATCGAATATAAGTGAATCCAGAACTGGGAGCTTACGGGAAGGAGTGCATATCTAAAGCGCTCGTGGTCATCCGTCATGTGAAAATCAATAAGCTCGTAAGGGCTCGAACAATAGGTTCCTCTGGCTATTTGATCATTGCGCTCTCTCTTGATTTGTTCTTGATGTCGAAGATCGTTTGGCGAGTAATCCTCAACAAAACTTACGGGGCATACATCATCTGGGTTCCCCCAAGGCAATCTGGCCTTAGCAAAGCGCATGATCCACGACCGTTCAGTTGATCGCTCTTGCTGAGGTGTTTCGCTAGCCCCGTAGGCAGTTTTGGCGTAATACGATTCCTGAATCATTAGTTACTATTCCGGGATTTATTTGTAAATTCGTCGGCCCAATAAAGTTTGCCTAGGCTTCCAAAATCCGGCTTTTTGTGCGGGGCATCAAATGGAGTGCCGTCCTTTGGCGGTGGAGCAGGAAAGTGCCAGAGTTGATTTCTTTGTTCAAGTACACATTGTGCTCTTACTTGCCATTGTTGTGAGACGCCAGAGGAGCCTGTCGCTAAATCGAAGGCGTAGTTTGGTGGGGTTTCGAAAAACAGTTCTAGGCCCTGTGGTAGCAATTTTTGTGCTTTAGGCGAGACGAGTTGACTATGGGTCAGCTTCTTAAACTGTACAGTTTCACTTTTTATGCGCCCGCCTTTGACTTCGAATGTGTTGAGTCGGCAATGAGCGTTAATGTTGAGTGTGCCCACGCTGGATATTAAGCCCGGCAAGTTACTTTCGATACGAATGCAGGTATTTGACGAGATTACTTGAAAAGGTGTCTTGGCATGAATGTCATGTTTGGCATTGGGTACAAATTCAGGATTGTTACCAATGTTTATGCGGATGTCTGCAAACAAACTGATCAGGTAGTAAAAGCCGCTCTGAGGATCTAGCAGATGGACATTGTCTGAATGGACTTGAGTGCCGAAAGGGCCGTTAACCAGCCATTCTTCGATGGGTTTGTCAGTGAGCCACCAAGCAATTCCGGCGCCGATTACGATCAAGATCAGCGCTACCCAACCCGCCGGGCCAAGACCAAGAAAGGTGGCGGTGGGGACAATCAGGCTACTGACCGCGCTGAGGGAGCCGCCTACAGCCATCATCAACTGGCCCCACATTGCATCGTCGCCCCACTTTCGTGCGTACCAAGCGTCGTAAAAATTAATAAAAGCGAAAACAGCCCCGCTTGTTATTTGCGCTATGAGGCGCGCGGTTAATTTTCTGACCAAGCGCTTTTCGAAGCGACGGAAGACTGTTTTTGCTGCGTCATCTGGAATAGTAAAAAAAACTTTTCGGCCAGCCATTAAAACTGAGTTGTTAGCGGCGAGTTTTACAGTCAACATTTCCAGCGCAATAGCCAGATCAATCAGTGTTCCCCCCGCCCCGACAACTGCTCTTCCAAGCCCTTTCTCTCTTGTGGTCTGTTTGAGTGAGTTAATCTCCGTCCTTACATTCCAAACCTCCAACATCAAAACCCCAGCCGCAAACGGCAATGAGCCCAACACGCGATGCACCCGGCTGTTCGCCAACCCCGAATGTTCATCCACACCCCGCTGCAACGCCCCTTTCACTTTCGCGTTATCCGCCCCCCGAGCCTCCACATCCTCTTTATGCACCGCATTAATCCGCCGATTCAGCACACTAAGATTCCGCGCCGTCGGATGCTCCACCGGCATCACCAGCAGTTTGTAGTTACCTGTGCGAGGAACGCTCGGTATCTCGAATGCATCAGCAGCATTCCCGACTTGCAACGGCCGCCCCTGAGCATCCAGATATTCCCCCATCACCCGCCGAGGCCGCTGATCCCCCGTCGGCACATCGGTCAAACCAAAGAGGTAATACCGCTGCGGATCCGCATCGCGGCGGTTGATGAAGTGCATCTCGCCGAAAGTGTTCGGCATCAAACTGCGCAACAGCCCCACGCCAAGCCCATGCAGATAGGCACTGGTGGGGGCGACATTCGCGCTCTGTGTCGCGGACGGTTTGTTCACCGCACCGCTGGCCGTTTCGACGGCGCCCGCCAGATTTTCGTAAATGCTGACCAGCGTCCCTACCGCCGCTTTCGATTGGCCGGTGAGGGTGCTGTTCAGGCTGCCGCTGGCCAGTAAACCTTCCAGCAAATGCCCGTCCAGGTGTTCGACCTGCGGGTAGTAAGGGCCGGGGTCGGTTTCGAATACGGCGAGGTGTTCGGCGCGCAGCCGACCATCGCCCTCGTTCGGTGATTTCTCGGTTGACGGCTGAAAAGGCGCGTCCAATTCACCTTCACTGACCGCAGGCCAGAGCATCCCGTGCAGCGGATGCGCCAGGTCATGAGCGATGTCGTTGAGCAACGTCTGGCCGACGCTGGCCTGCGGGCTGTAAAGGCTCAACCCGGTCAGCGCATTGGTGACATCGCCATTGCGGGCCAGCGGATCGAGTTGCGCGGGCACGGTGGCGAGGCTCGCGATAACCTGGCTCACGGCAAACAGCGCAGCCAGGTAATCAAAACCATCGAGGCTCAAATGATCGGCCAGGGTTTGCTGCGTGACCGGTTGTTGCAGGCACTCGGCAAGCAGCGCCTGCGCCATGTTCAGTTGTTGCCAGAGCAGGGCGCGTTCGGTGGTGGCGGTGAAGCGGTTGATGTCACGGCGCCCGGCCTCTTTCACTTTGTCGAAGCAGGCGTGTAACGGGTTTTTCTGGCCGCCGATGGTCGGCGGCACGATCAGTTGCTGAACCATGACCGCGCTGGCGTGATGCGGGTGAAGGCTGGCGCGCTCGGCATACTGCGTCAGCAATTGCTGTAGGTGCTGGATCTGCGAAACCAGATGCCGCACGCGGTGGCGCGGATCTTCCAGCAGCACGCCGCACACATGCCGTTGGCGAGCCGCCTCCAATACGTCGACGACGGTGGGTTGGGGTTGCCACAGATCGGCTTCATCGGTGGTGGGCGTTTTTCCACGCAATTGATTCAGCAACGTGGCGAGGCAATCGGCCCAGGCGCTGGTTTCGAAGGTGTCAGGCGGTGCGGGCGTGGCGCCGTGTTCCCATTGATCAAGGCAGGCCTGGGCTTCAGATTTACGCTGCGCCGCGAATTGCCCCGAGAGGTCGCACACATAACGGCCGGGATGCTCCAGCGCATATTCGAAACCGCTTTGACGTGCCCGTTGCGGGGCGACCAGCCCGACTGGAAAAGCCCGCGCGGCCAGGTTGCGCCAGGCGATGCTGGCTTTCGTCGCGGCATCGGACTTTTTTGCATCCCGCGCATCGAAGCGACCAAAGGCCTCGAGCATCGCCGACCCATCGGGCTGCTCGTCGAAAAGCCGCTCGAACGTCTGGTGCTCGCACTGCAACGCGGGGCTCTGACAGCGCTGGGCACGCAACGCCGCATCGGCCTCGAGACGTTTGATACGTGCAGCGCTGAGCTGGATTTCGCTGAAGCACAGTTGCACCGCTTCAGCAGGTCGGTTGTTCCAAGTGGCGGGCAGCCAGATGTCGCTAAGATCGACACCGCTGGCCTGTCGGTAGTCGTTGCTGAGTTGCTGATCCTGGCGGTATGCCTGCAGGTCGATATCGCGGTACGTCGTGAGCTCGCCGTTCTGCTGCACTTCCAGCTCACGCCACAGGCGTTCGCGGTAAAACACATAGACATAGCCGCTGCGGCACAGCACCGGCGTGCCGAGGTCGTACTTGCTGCGAGTCCCGGGCAGCGCGACGAACGGCAGCACCGGCACGATCTGATTCCACTGGGTTTGCAGTTGACGCGGGGTGACCCGCGCGTCCTCCAGCAACGGCAGGCGAATGGGCGGCCCTTGGCGGGTGGCGATTTCCAGCCACAGCTGATGCTTGAGCTGTGCCGACCAATCCCACACAAACAATTCGCTGTGCACGCGGGTCGAACGTTCGGTTTCGCACACCGCCTCATCGGTGAGGGCCTGGATGGGATCGAGGCCGGTCTGATCGACGATCAGCAGCCGCTGGTTTCTGGAGTGCCCCGTGCCGATCACTTGAACGATCAGCTTGTCGCGTTCGCAGCCGGGGCCAGCGGTCAATTTCCCGAGGCGCGTCATGACTGCGCCTGCGTGCAATGGGTGCTCAGGAATGCACTCATGGCGTCACTGTCGTCGATGCCCTGAGCCAGGGCTTGCGCCATCAACTGGTTGGCTTGCACGAATGAATGTTGGGGATGTTGTTGCCACCATTGATAGAGAAACTGCTCATTGCGCTGGCGCATCAAGGCTTGTTCCTGGGCGGCGCTCAGCACCATTTCCCGGTGTGTCCGTTCAAGGCTCCAGCCTGTCGCGTGGGGGTTGTCCAGTTGCTGCCAGCCGTTTTCACCGGTTGCCTGGGTGGCCCACGTCGCACCGAACCAGCGCAGATGAGTGATCGGGCCCAGCCACAGGCTGAGGTCCTGTGCCGTACAGGCGCCGAAAAAATAGCTGGCGACGGTCGGATTGCTGTAGCGCAGGACGCCTTTGCGTTGCAGGTCGAATTTGACGAATAGAATCTGGCGCAAATGCGCGAGTACCGAGGGCGTGTCACAGGCGCTTTCGATCAGCAGGCCGGGCCATTGCGTCGGGGTTTGCTCGATCGCCTGGGTGAGCGTCGGCTGGTGGTCCAGCCGGACCAGCAGCGGGCTGTGCTCGGCGCAACCGTTGAGTGACGTGCCGGCGAACAGCCTCTGGGTGTCCGGGTGTGTCGTCATGTTGTAAAGGGTTTTGAGCTGAGCGGCGGGTCGCTCCAACAGCATCCAGGCGTTCATGAGCGGTCTCCATGGCCCAGGGCTTTACGGCATTGGCAGTCGCTCAGCGGGCAGTCCATCGGCGTTCCACCACTGGGCATTTGGCAGAGTTCAATCAAGGCTTCATCGCCGAGTAGTTGTTTGAGTAGCGCGGTTGAAACCGTTTCGGGGAATAGTCGTTTGTGGGTGTCGAGCGTCACCGATGCCGCGGCCACGACCGGCATCGGCGCTCCCCCCGGCTCGATGGGCACACTGCTGAAAATCCCCGCCGCGTTGAGCGTGATCCATGCGTTGCCAGCCTGGATCGTGGCGCTGTCGCCGCCATCGATGACAATGTGTTCGCCGGCGCTGAAGTGGGCCCGCTGTTGCGCGCTAAACAGCTGGCTGGTGACGCGAATATGGCAGTCGCCATGCACGGTCAGATGGTCGTCCTGCCTGATTTCAGTCAGCCGGTTGCCGTGGGTGATGCGCTGTTCTTCGGCATGCAGCTCATGATGAGCGTTACCCGCGACCACGATGCTGCGCTGGTTGTCGACTTGAACCCGCTCGTCGTTCAGCACGTGCTGTACGTAATCGCGTTGCGCACGAATGGAGATTTCCTCGGCGCCCTTGCGATCTTCGATGCGCAGTTCGTTGAAACCGGCGCCGCCAGGGCTGCTTTGGGTCTTGAAGGTGCTGCGGGTTTTTTCGGCTGGGAGATCGAGCGGCGGGCGATTCGCCCCATTGGGCAGGCAGGCGACGATCATGGGTTTGTCCGGGTCGCCCTGATAGAAACTGACGATCACCTCCATGCCGACGCGGGGTATCAGCACGCTGCCATAACGGTCGTGAGCCCAGCCGCTGGCGACTCGCACCCAGCAACTGGAATGATCGTTCTGCTCGCCGTCGCGGTCCCAGGGAAACTGAATACGCACACGACCATATTCGTCGCAGTGAATCTCTTCGCCTGGCGGGCCACAGACCACCGCCTGCTGATAGCCGCCGATCGTGGTTTTGGGGTGGTTGAGCGCGGGCCTGAAAGGCGTGTCCCACGGTGTGGCGAGAAAGGTGTTGCTATAGCCCTGGGAAAAGTCATCGCCGGGGGCATCGGTGACCGACTCTTCCAGCACTTGCGGTTGTTTTCCGGTGTGGCGGACTTCCGTCAGCAACCACAAGTCGTTCCATTCCTGGCACGGGTGGCCGGTCAGGGGCAGGAAATGGCCACTGAGCAACATCGGCTGATCGCTACATCCAGTGGCTAGCCGATAATCGCTGCGGTGTCGTTCAAGTGCTCGCCGGGCGCGGTGTCTGCCGTGTTCGCGATCGGTGAATTGGCCCGCAAATCCGTAGTCTTCGAGTCGCAGCGCAGAAGGCTCTTTTGCGGCACTTTCCAATTGCAGCAGGGGCTTCTCGAAGTCGTAGTCGCGGCGCGTCACGGCAGTGGGGCGGGTTTCCACCACGACGGAGAAGGCGTTGACCACCGGTTCATCGGCGACCAGCCCGCTGTCTTGCAGGTAGGCGGTGGGGCGATGGAGCCTGGGGAAGACGGTCTGATCATCGCCGAACACCAGCACGTGCCCCTCGCGGCTGTGCTCGAAGTGATAGTGCAGGCCTTCTTCTTCGCAGAGTCGTTGCAGGAAATGCAGGCAACTCTCGTCGTGCTGAACGCAATAGTCCCGTGGGCGATATTCCGTGCCGAAGGCAAAACGGTAGCTATTACGCAGGATGCCGTGGCTTTCCAGTACCTGGGCGATGATCTGCGGCACGTTCAGCTTCTGGAATATTTTCTGGTCGAAACGGTGGCCGAGCCAGGCAAGGCTGGGCATCAGGCTGACTTGGTAGTGGGTCAGGCGCTTGCCCGTGTTGCCCTGGCCGATCCGGTAAACCTGGCCATGAATGCCGGCGCCGTGGCGGTCAAAACTGAGGAAAGCCGTCCGATGCAGCAGGCTTTCCAGATCCAGGTCGGGACGTTCGCTGACCAGTTTCAGATCGAAGCGAAAGGGTTGGCTGATGGCTTCCTTGCCGGTGAATTCGAGGACTTGCAAGTCGTGGGTAAGACCCTCGATGTCCAGGAGGAAAGAGGCTTGATTGGCAGGGCTGAACATCACACGTCCCTTGTGCTTGTTTGGAAGGGCGGGACTGTGACGGAGTGAAAGTCGGGTTTATGCCGGGCAATTCTGTTTCTGGTGTAGGAAGAGTTACTTTGTTTGTGGGGATTTTTCTTAGAGAAAGTTTCTTGCGTTTGAGGCTGTCAAAACGCAATTGGCCCGAATTCAGTCCGCCAGGCGGGCTGCCGTGACGGGCTGATTCCGGTATACTCGCCGGCTTTCAAAAGTTCGCCAACGAGTGCCGCCCGCCATGGAAATCAACCCGATCCTTAACAGCATCAAGGACCTGTCCGAGCGCTCCGAAACTATTCGGGGGTATCTTTGACTACGATCAAAAGCATGAGCGTCTGACTGAAGTCAATCGCGAGCTTGAAGATCCGAGTGTCTGGAACAACCCGTCGTACGCCCAGGAACTGGGCCGCGAGCGTTCGCTGCTGGCGCAGATCGTCGAAACCCTCGACGAAATGCACTCCGGCCTGGCCGACGCCAAAGACTTGCTGCTGATGTCCGCCGAAGAAGAAGACCAGGCCGCCGTCGATGACGTCGCCGCCGAAGTCGAGCGCCTGCGCGAGTCGCTGGAAAAACTCGAATTCCGTCGCATGTTCAGCGGTGAGATGGACGCCAACAACGCCTACCTGGACATCCAGGCCGGCTCCGGCGGTACCGAAGCCCAGGACTGGGCCAACATCCTGTTGCGCATGTACCTGCGCTGGGCTGACAAACGCGGTTTCGACGCGACCATCATGGAGCTGTCGGCCGGTGAAGTCGCCGGCATCAAAGGCGCCACGGTCCACATCAAGGGTGAATACGCCTTTGGCTGGTTGCGTACCGAGATCGGCGTGCACCGTCTGGTGCGCAAGAGCCCGTTCGACTCCGGCAACCGCCGCCACACCTCGTTCTCGGCGGTATTCGTGTCCCCGGAAATCGATGACAACATCGAAATCGACATCAACCCGTCGGACCTGCGGATCGATACCTATCGTTCCTCCGGCGCCGGTGGTCAGCACGTAAACACCACCGACTCGGCCGTACGGATCACCCACGTACCGTCCAACACCGTGGTCAGCTGCCAGAACGAACGCTCCCAGCACGCCAACAAAGACACCGCGATGAAAATGTTGCGGGCGCGCTTGTACGAGCAGGAAGTGCAGAAACGCAACGCCGCCTCCCAGGCCCTGGAAGACACCAAGTCGGACATCGGCTGGGGTCACCAGATTCGCTCTTATGTGCTCGATGCGTCGCGAATCAAGGATTTGCGCACTAACATCGAACGCAGCGACTGCGACAAGGTGCTCGACGGCGACATCGACGAATACCTGGTGGCCAGCCTGAAGCAAGGCCTGTAAACCGCCAGTCAGACCTTAAGTCCCCTGCCTCCGGTGGGGGCAACGAACCTGTGATGGAATTTTTAAAGACATGAGCGACCTAGAACTCGACCCGCAAGCCCTGCAACAGGAAGAAAACTCCCTGATCGCCCTGCGCAAGGAAAAGCTGGCTGCCGAGCGCGCCAAGGGCAATGCCTTCCCGAACGACTTCCGCCGCGACAACTACTGCGAAGACTTGCAGAAACAGTACGCGGACAAGACCAAGGAAGAGCTCGCCGAGGCTGCAATCCCGGTCAAGGTTGCCGGTCGTCTCATGCTCAACCGTGGCTCGTTCATGGTGATCCAGGACATGTCCGGGCGCATCCAGGTTTACGTCAACCGTAAAACCCTGTCCGAAGACACCCTGGCAGCGGTCAAGACCTGGGACCTGGGCGACATCATTGCCGCCGAAGGCACCCTGGCGCGTTCCGGCAAGGGCGACCTGTACGTCGAAATGACCCACGTGCGCCTGCTGACCAAATCCCTGCGCCCGCTGCCGGACAAGCACCACGGCCTGTCCGACACCGAGCAGCGTTATCGCCAGCGCTACGTTGACCTGATCGTCAACGAAGACGTGCGCCAGACGTTCCGCGTGCGTTCGCAAGTGATTGCGCACATCCGCAGCTTCCTGATGCAGCGCGACTTCCTCGAAGTCGAAACGCCGATGTTGCAGACCATCCCGGGTGGCGCGGCAGCCAAACCGTTCGAAACGCACCACAACGCGCTGGACATGGAAATGTTCCTGCGGATCGCGCCGGAGCTGTACCTCAAGCGCTTGGTGGTCGGCGGTTTCGAGAAAGTGTTCGAGATCAACCGCAACTTCCGTAACGAAGGCGTTTCGACCCGTCACAACCCTGAATTCACCATGTTGGAGTTCTACCAGGCGTACGCCGACTACGAAGACAACATGGACCTGACCGAAGAGCTGTTCCGCGAACTGGCGCAGCTTGTTCTCGGGACTACCGACGTGCCGTACGGCGACAAGGTGTTCCACTTCGGCGAACCGTTCGTGCGCCTGTCGGTGTTCGACTCGATCCTCAAGTACAACCCCGAGCTGACCGCTGACGACCTGACCGACATCGACAAGGCGCGCGCCATTGCCAAGAAGGCCGGCGCCAAGGTGCTGGGCTTCGAAGGTCTGGGCAAGCTGCAGGTGATGATTTTCGAAGAGCTGGTCGAGCACAAGCTGGAACAGCCGCACTTCATTACCCAGTACCCGTTCGAAGTGTCGCCGCTGGCCCGCCGCAACGACGACAACCCGAACGTCACCGACCGCTTCGAGCTGTTCATTGGCGGCCGTGAAATCGCCAACGCCTACTCCGAGTTGAACGACGCGGAAGACCAGGCCGAGCGCTTCATGGCGCAAGTGGCCGACAAGGACGCCGGCGACGACGAAGCCATGCACTACGACGCCGACTTCGTTCGCGCGCTGGAGTACGGCATGCCGCCAACGGCGGGTGAAGGGATCGGCATCGACCGTCTGGTGATGTTGCTGACCAATTCACCGTCGATCCGCGACGTGATCCTATTCCCGCACATGCGGCCGCAAGCGTAAGCGTTTCACTTAAAAAGCCGCCTAGAACAGGCGGCTTTTTATTGCCTGTCTGGTACAAACGTTTCAATTGGTTACTTTTGCAAACAAGAGAGGAAAACCTGTCGTGAACCGAGCAATGGCTCAAGAGGGCGCAGCGGGTATCGCCACTGCGGTCGCTGAAAGTGTTCAGTATCAGGGTCGCAAGGCCAGCCGTCAGGGCAGCGAGCAGCGTCGACAGGACATTCTCGACGCGGCGATGCGCATTGTCGTGCGCGATGGCGTGCGGGCCGTGCGTCACCGTGCGGTAGCGGCCGAGGCCGGCGTGCCGTTGTCGGCCACCACTTACTATTTCAAGGACATCGATGACTTGCTCACCGATACCTTCGCGCAATACGTGGAGCGCAGCGCGGCGTTCATGGCCAAGTTGTGGGTCAACAACGAGGGCCTGCTGCGCGAGATGGTGGTCAGCGGCGACGGCAGCCCCGAGTCGCGCTCGCAGTTGGCAGACGACATTGCGCGGTTGATGGCGGACTATGTGCACCGGCAACTGCTCAACCGTCGCGAGCATTTGATGGCTGAGCAGGCGTTCCGGCAGGAAGCGTTGCTGAACCCGCGATTGGCGCTGTTGGTGCGCTCGCACCAGCAGATTCTGTTGCAGGGCACCTGCCAGTTATTTCAGGTATTGGGTTCGCGCGAGCCACAGCAGGATGCCAAAGTGTTGACGGCGATTATCGGACGGATGGAATATCAGGGCCTGCTCAACGACGCCGAGCCGGTCGCCGAAGCTGAAATGCTCGGCATTCTGAACCGCTACATGCACTTGGTACTCGCGTCGGTGTAAATCCTCGGGGCTGGATACTCAACCCTGTGGGAGCGGGCTTGCCCGCGAAAGCGACCTGACATTCAACATCGATGTTGTCTGACTCAACGCCTTCGCGAGCGAGCCCGCTCCACATTGGACCTGCGTATGTTTCATAGGGAGTGTTGAATGAAAGCCTGGCGCGTCGTGGTGATCGCCTTGTCGTTCCTGCTGCTCAGTGGCTGTCTGGTGACCTTCAAGGACCCGCTGCCCGCCAGCGATCCCGCGCCTGCCGGGTTGCTCGGCAAATGGAGCAGCACCAACGCCTGGGGCGAGCCGATGAACCTGGAGCTGACGCGCATCGGCGACGATCGCTATCAGGCGGTCAGTTACTTCAAGGCCAAACCCAAGGAGCGTGAAGCCTATCCGTTCACCGTCTCGCGCCACGGCAGCCGCTGGTACTTGTCGGCGAAGGTGCCGGCGCAGTTCGGCGGTCATTTCATCATTGCCGGGTTCGAACTCACGGATAAGCATGAACTGGTGGTCTATAGCCTCGACCTGGAGCAGATCAACCAGGCGCTGGGGCAGAAAATCCTCAGTGGCGACGGCTTCCAGACCGACGACGGCGACGGCGTGTTGATCAACTCCGGCATGAATCAGGTATTCGCTTACCTCGACGATCCGGCCAATTCCGATGTATTCGTCGAAGCCGTGCGCTACCAGCGCCAGACCAAGGCGAGCGCCAAATAATTTCAGTACGTCAGCGTTTTTCTACAGGAGTTTCGGGTGGACGATTACCAGCAGACGATACGCATTTTGTCCGATCGCATTGTGCTGGCGCAGACGCCGATCCGCGTTCTGGACGCGGTCAAATGGGACGACAGCATCCGCAAGGGTTTTCTCAAGGCCAAAGGCAAGGAAATGCCGGCGGTGGACCGCGATTACTACCTCAATCGGCCACTGTCCTTCGATTCCAGCAAAGTGAAACTGGAATTCCAGAACATCGAGCGCGACATCACCCGCCAGCTCGGTCAGTTCAACCCGGTCGGCCAGATCATGCGGCGCATGTGCAAGGAATACCGGATGGTGGTGCGCATGCTCGAAGCACGCGGCACCGAGGATTTCGGTCTGATTTCCCAGGAGTTGTACGGTGCGGCGTCCGATGCGTTCCACGCTGGCGACCCGACCCTGGCTGATCTCGGTTTGATGCTGTCCGATTACCTGAACAACATCGATGGCCGCGGCGACCTCAAGGACGAACCGAAAATCCTCACCGCCAAGGACGCCGTGCATCTGTTGCAAACCCGGCTGAACAAGGTGTTTGGCGAAGCCGAAGAGACCATTCGGGTGTTCGAGTCCGACGGGATCGTCGCCGATGCGGCGGCGGGGGCCGACTACATCAAGATCCGCACCGATGCGATGTTCAACGACCGTGACGTGCGCGCGCTGGAAGTCCACGAAGGGCTGGTGCATGTCGGCACCACGCTCAACGGTTTGAACCAGCCGATCTGCACCTTCCTCTCCAAAGGTCCACCGTCGTCGACGGTGACGCAGGAAGGACTGGCGATCCTCATGGAAATCATCACCTTTGCCTCGTACCCGAGCCGCTTGCGCAAACTGACCAACCGCACCCGCGCCATTCACATGGTCGAGGAGGGCGCGGACTTTTTGCAGGTGTTCGAGTTTTTCCGCGAGCAAGGTTTTGAAATGGCCGAAAGCTACGGCAACGCCAGTCGGGTTTTCCGTGGTTCGGTGCCGAACGGCCTGCCATTTACCAAAGACTTGTCCTACCTCAAGGGCTTTATCATGGTTTACAACTACATTCAGTTGGCCGTGCGTAAAGGCAAGCTTGAGCAGGTGCCGTTGCTGTTTTGCGGCAAGACCACGTTGGAAGACATGCGAACGCTGCGTCAGTTGGTCGATGAAGGCTTGGTGGTGCCGCCGAAGTATCTGCCCGAGCAGTTCCGCGACATGAACGCGCTGGCGGCGTGGATGTGCTTCTCCAACTTCCTCAATCACCTGAGCCTGGACCGGATCGAAGCGGATTATTCAAATATCCTCTGACAATCGATGCGGTCGAAATGTGGGAGCGGGCTTGCTCGCGAAAGCAGTGTGTCAAACAACTGAAATGTTGAATGCCAGACCGCTTTCGCGAGCAAGCCCGCTCCTACAGTTGATCGGTGTTTCACCCCAACTCTGCGAGGTTTCACCGGATGAGAATCCTCGGCATCCTCTGCCTTCTTCTGACCCTCGGCGGTTGCAGCTCTTTGCTGTTCTACCCCGAGCCCGGCCAGTTGTTCACCCCGGCCAAAGCGCACCTCGAATTTCGCGACGTCACCCTGACCACCGCCGACGGCGTCAGGCTGCACGGCTGGTGGCTGCCGGCGAAAAAGGGTGTCGAGGTCAAAGGCACGGTGCTGCACTTGCATGGCAATGGCGGCAATCTGCCGATGCACCTCGGCGGCAGTTGGTGGCTCCCCGAGGAAGGCTACCAAGTGCTGCTGATTGACTATCGTGGCTACGGATTGTCTGAAGGCGAGCCAAGTTTGCCGGCGATTTATCAGGACATCGACGCCGCGTTCAAATGGCTCGATCAAGCGCCCGAGGTCAAAGGCAAACCGCTGATTCTGCTGGGGCAAAGCCTCGGCGGTTCGATGGCCGTGCATTACCTGGTTCAACATCCCGAGCGGCAAAAACAGCTCAAGGCCTTCGTCCTCGATGGCGTGCCTGCCAGTTATCGCAGCGTCGGCCAATTTGCCCTGAGCAATTCCTGGCTGTTATGGGCATTCCAGGTGCCGCTGTCGTGGCTGGTGCCGGACGGCGACAGCGCAATCAACTCAATGGCGCAGCTCAACGGCGTGCCGAAACTGATCTTTCACAGCATCGACGATCCGATCGTGCCCCTTTCCAACGGCATCCGACTGTATCAAGCTGCGCCGCCGCCACGGGTGTTGCAACTGACCCGTGGCGGCCACGTGCAGACGTTCGCCGACCCGGTCTGGCGCAAAGTCATGCTGCGCTACCTCGACGACCCGCAGCATTTCAACGGTCTGCGCCGTTTGGGTGAAATCCCCAATTACCCGGCACCCCCGAATTCAGAAGATGAACCACCAGAGAGTCCGCAATGAGTGAAGAACGTAACGCCATCCCGCTGATCATCACCGGTATCTGCAGCATCCTCGGCACGGTCGGTGCCCTGTGGTACTACGGTTACCTGCACTTCGCCAAACCCGAAGACGCGCTGTTGCTCAGCGACTTCACCATGCTCAAGACCGTGCCGGGCGAAGACTACAAAGTCTCCCTGGAACCGGCGTCGCAAGTGGCGCAGTGCATCGATGGCGTGCTGGTGCTGTTCGACACTCAGGAAAAAGGCCTGACCGGCGTGCTGGTCAACAGCAAGAAACAAGCGGTGCGCTGCATGGGCCAGGAAACCCCGCAGAAGCTGGAGCAATAACCGATTCGCGGTTGCAACAGAGCTCAACTGTGGGAGCGGGCTTGCTCGCGAAAGCGCTGTGTCAGACAACAGCGATGTTGAATGTGACGCCGCATTCGCGAGCAAGCCCGCTCCCACAGGGGCAGTCTGCTCCCACAGAGGGGCGCAGTGCACAGCCAATAAAAAGCCCCGCCTGATCAGATCAGGCGGGGCTTTTGCGTTACCGCGTGAAACTTAGTTCGCGCTGACCGCCGAACGTGGAATCACTGGCTGGTTGTCGTTGGAAATGGTCACTTCCACCCGACGGTTCATCGCCCGGCCCGACACGCTGCCGTTCTCTGCAACCGGGTATTCCTTGCCGTAACCCTGAGCAACGATGCGCGCCGGATCGACGCCCATTTTCACCAGCGCCGTGCGCACGGAGTCGGCGCGGCGCTCGGACAGCGACTGGTTGTGGCTCGCGGTGCCGGTGCTGTCGGTATAGCCCTCGACGATCACTTTGCGATCCGGGTTTTCCGCCAGGAATTGCGCCAGTTTGTTGATGTTCACCAGGCCGCTGGATTTCAGGTCGGCGCGGTCAGTGGCGAACAGCACATCACCGAATGTCACTACGGTGCCGCGATCGGTCTGCTTGGCGTTCAGACTGTCCTGCAACTGCTTGATCTGTGCGTCGCGGGCATCCAGACGCGCCTGGGCACGTTGCGCCGACGCGTTTTTCAGATTGGCTTCAGCGGTGCGCAGGGCGATGGTTTGCTTCGCCACTTCCACACGCTGATTGGTCAGGTACGCCAGTTGGTCAACCTTGGACGGGTCTTGCTTGTCCAGGTAAGCCTTGTCGGCCTTGTCCAGATAATCACTGGCGTCTTTGGTTTCCAGCGCCGCGACTTTGCTGGCTTGTGGGTTGGCCTGCAGGCCGCTGTAGTTGGTACGGGCGTTTTCCAGGTTCGCATTAGGCGGCGTGGAGCAGGCAGCCAGTGCAACACTTGCGGCCAGGAGAGCTGGGATCATCAATTGTTTACGCATAATCATTCGTCCTTTCTATCGGTAAGAGCTTCAGGTCCGGGGCTGGATGCGCGCTTATTGCACGGTGCGCTGACTTTCCTGACGCAGTTCCTGAACACCTTTCTCAGAGTCCTTCAGAGCCTGTTCGGCTTTCATCGCTTGCGCCTTGCGTTCGGCTACACGAGCGTCCCACTCGGCCTGTTCGGCGAGGGTTTTCGCTTCGTCATACTTTTTGTCGTGCATGGCAATTTCGGCTTGTTTGAGTTTGTCCTGCGCGGATTTCATTTCCACGGCCGCAAACTCGGTGCCGCCAGCGCTGACCGCGCCATTCACGGCCGATTGCGTCACGGCAAATTGCTCGGTCGGCGGGTTGCCGGCGCAACCGGTCAGAACGAAGCTGGTGCCGATCGCCAGGGCAGCCAGTTTCAGACCGCGCAGGTGGTTGAACGAGGACTTGGCAGTGCTGATCTTCATGGTCTTCAACTCCATTGGTAAAACTCCTGAAAAACTTAAAAATCCATCCTGGGTCAGGAGCCGCAACCATCTATTTTCGAGGCGTTTTGAAACGGCCGTACCAGGCGTGGTTACTGGGTACGACCCGAGGCATTTTTTAAAAGTTCAGAGAAAGTGGCCTATCGCCAAAAAAAACTTTGCCCGCATGGAAAAGGCTCTAGACCGGGAACTTTGACGGTGCGCAGCGGTATTCCCGGTCTTTTTCAGGCTCCGGAACACGCCAATTCGGAAGGGATATACAGAGCAAAATGTGGGAGCGGGCTTGCTCGCGAAAGCAGTGTGTCAGGCAACTAAGATGTTGAATGCCAGACCGC
This sequence comes from Pseudomonas sp. NPDC086278, assembly GCF_050280905.1. Taxonomy (NCBI): domain Bacteria; kingdom Pseudomonadati; phylum Pseudomonadota; class Gammaproteobacteria; order Pseudomonadales; family Pseudomonadaceae; genus Pseudomonas; species Pseudomonas sp. NPDC086278. The sequence continues at coordinate 18,705 of NZ_JBNNWE010000021.1, read as the reverse complement.
TTTCGCGAGCAAGCCCGCTCCCACATTTCCCGCATTTTCTGCATTCACACTCAGTGTTTCTGCTTGTCCTCACCGGCCGACAAATCGTGCAAATGCCGACGCGACAACGCGAGAAAACGTGGGGTCGGCCCGACGTCTTCGTAAAGTGGGTCGCCTTCTTCGTCAGTGGCGACAACCGTCGAACCTTTGACATACGGGAAGCTTTTTTCGAGTTCTTCCAAGGCGGCCCCGATTAGCTCGCCCAGCAATTCTTCGGGTTGGCGTTTGGGGTACATCTCGGTGATGGCTGCCAGGCGCGCGGCCGCTTCCACATCCAGATGAATCCGGTAGCCGGTGTCGGTCAGGCGACCCTTGGCGTTTTCTTCCCAATGTTGAGCTAACTCGCGAATTTTCATAAAGACCTCATGGCGCTCCTGCTCGTGGCAGGCAGGGTGAGTGTCCGGCGGTGGCCGGCGGCAAGCCGTTGTGCGGCTTACCGTTGAGACTAGCTTTAACGCCCAAGGTTTAAAGTCCCTTCGTCGTCTGCTTGTAAGAAGCGCTTGAGGGCGGCACTCTCTGTCTCCAAAGCATGTCATTTCAAGACACCCGGATTTTTCGCTGGAGAACGGCTGATGACCGATATTGATGCACGCTTGCGCGAGGATGTTCACCTGCTGGGTGAGCTGTTGGGCAACACCATTCGCGAGCAGTACGGGGATGGTTTTCTCGACAAGATCGAGCAAATTCGCAAGGGCGCCAAGGCCGACCGTCGCGGTTCGATGGACGCCGAACTGAGCGCCAGCCTCAATCAGTTGAGCGAACAGGAATTGCTGCCGGTGGCGCGAGCGTTCAACCAGTTTCTCAACCTGGCCAATATCGCCGAGCAATATCAGCTGATTCACCGCCGCGAAGCGTCGCAGCCCGCGCCGTTCGAGGCGCGCGTGTTGCCAGAGCTGCTCGCCCGACTGCGCGCCGAAGGCCATGGCGCCGAGTCCTTGGCCCGGCAATTGGGGCGCCTGGAGATCGAACTGGTGCTGACGGCGCACCCGACCGAAGTCGCGCGCCGCACGCTGATCCAGAAATACGACGCCATCGCCGCGCAACTCGCCGCCCAGGACCATCGCGACCTGACCCCCGCCGAGCGCGAGCAAATCCATGTGAAATTGCAGCGGCTGATTGCCGAAGCCTGGCACACCGAAGAAATCCGCCGCACGCGTCCCACGCCCGTGGACGAAGCCAAATGGGGCTTTGCGGTGATCGAGCATTCGCTGTGGCAAGCGATTCCGAATTACCTGCGCAAGGCCGACAAAGCCCTGCATGACGCCACCGGCCTGCACTTGCCCCTTGAAGCCGCGCCGATTCGTTTCGCCTCATGGATGGGCGGCGACCGCGACGGCAACCCGAATGTCACCGCCGCCGTCACCCGCGAAGTCTTGCTGCTGGCGCGCTGGATGGCCGCCGATTTGTACGTGCGCGATGTCGATCACCTGGCCGCCGAGTTGTCGATGCAGCAGGCCAGTGCCGCGTTGCAAGCCAAGGCTGGCGACAGCGCCGAGCCGTATCGCGCAGTGCTCAAGCAACTGCGTGAACGCCTGCGCGCAACGCGCAACTGGGCGCATGCCGCGTTGACGGCTTCCACCCCAGCACCCGCCGAGGTGCTGCAAAACAACCGTGATCTGCTCGATCCGCTGGAACTCTGCTACCACTCGCTGCACGAGTGCGGCATGGGCGTGATCGCTGACGGCCCATTGCTCGATTGCCTGCGCCGGGCGGTGACGTTCGGGCTGTTCCTGGTGCGCCTCGATGTGCGTCAGGATTCGTCGCGGCACACGGCGGCCATGACCGAAATCACCGATTACCTGGGCCTCGGTCGCTACGAAGACTGGAGCGAAGAGGAGCGCATCGCCTTCCTGATGCGCGAGCAGAACAACCGTCGGCCGTTGTTGCCGGCGTACTTCAAACCCTCCGCCGACACCGCCGAAGTGCTGGCGACCTGTCGCGAAATCGCTGCGGCGCCGGGGGCATCGCTCGGTTCGTACGTGATCTCCATGGCGGGTGCTGCTTCCGATGTGCTCGCCGTGCAACTGCTGCTCAAAGAGGCCGGCGTGTTGCGGCCGATGCGTGTGGTGCCGCTGTTCGAAACCCTGGCCGACCTCGACAACGCCGGGCCGGTGATCGAAAAACTGTTGCTGCTGCCGGGTTATCGCGCGCGCCTGCAAGGGCCGCAGGAAGTGATGATCGGCTATTCCGACTCGGCCAAGGACGCCGGCACCACGGCGGCGGCCTGGGCGCAATATCGGGCGCAGGAACGTTTGGTCGACATCTGCCGCGAGCAGCAAGTGGAGCTGCTGTTGTTCCACGGTCGCGGTGGCACCGTGGGCCGTGGCGGTGGTCCGGCGCACGCGGCGATTCTGTCGCAGCCACCGGGTTCGGTGGCGGGGCGGTTCCGTACCACCGAGCAGGGGGAAATGATTCGCTTCAAATTCGGCCTGCCGGACATCGCCGAACAAAATCTCAATCTGTACCTCGCCGCGGTACTGGAAGCGACCTTGCTGCCGCCACCGCCGCCGGAACCCGCCTGGCGCCATTTGATGGACGAATTGGCCGCCGACGGGGTCAAGGCCTACCGCGCCGTGGTGCGTGAGAATCCGCAGTTCGTCGAGTATTTCCGCCAATCCACGCCGGAGCAGGAGTTGGGACGCCTGCCGCTGGGCAGTCGCCCGGCCAAGCGCCGCGCCGGCGGGATCGAAAGCCTGCGGGCCATTCCGTGGATCTTCGGATGGACCCAGACGCGCCTGATGCTGCCGGCCTGGCTTGGCTGGGAAGCGGCGCTGAGCAAGGCGCTGGAACGTGGCGAAGGTGAGTTGCTGGGGCAGATGCGCGAGCAGTGGCCATTCTTCCGGACACGCATCGACATGCTGGAAATGGTCCTGGCCAAAGCCGACGCCGACATCGCGCAATCCTATGATGAGCGCTTGGTCGAGCCGAATTTGCTGCCGTTGGGCGCGCATTTACGCGACCTATTGTCGCAGGCCTGTTCGGTGGTGCTTGGGCTGACCGGGCAGTCGCAACTGCTGGCACATAGCCCCGACACCCTGGAATTCATCCGCCTGCGCAACACCTACCTCGACCCGCTTCATCTATTGCAGGCCGAGTTGCTGGCCCGTTCGCGGCAACAGGAAGTGGCGCAGGGCAGCCCGGTAGAACAGGCCCTGCTTGTGTCTGTGGCGGGGATTGCCGCCGGTTTGCGAAATACCGGCTAAGGTTTTCGCTGTGGGGTCAGGCACCTGCCGCAGGTATCGGGTGCCCGCCGACAACGACCGTCAGATGTCTGGCAGGCGACAGTTAATGATGGGGTTGCGACTTGGGGCACCCCGTCGCGGGGGCACGTCAGGGGCTGGTTTCTCCGACTTTCGGCGGCTTGTGTGGGCAGGGCCTGCTGTGTATCTTGATCAGCCTTTGGCCGTTTGGGCGGCCACGACCCTATTTTTGAGATTGGCCCCACGAGGCAAATCTGACGTTATCCATATAAAAAATTGAGGAGCACATCGATGCGCGTCATTCTGCTGGGAGCTCCCGGGGCCGGTAAAGGTACTCAGGCTAAGTTCATCACCGAGAAATTCGGCATTCCGCAAATCTCCACGGGCGACATGTTGCGTGCAGCGGTCAAGGCCGGCACCGAGCTGGGCCTGATCGCCAAGAGCGTCATGGACAGCGGCGGCCTGGTATCCGATGACCTGATCATCAATCTGGTCAAGGAACGCATCAGCCAGGCCGATTGCGCCAACGGTTTCCTGTTCGACGGTTTCCCGCGCACCATTCCCCAGGCTGAAGCCCTGGTGAAGGCCGGTGTCGAGCTGGACCACGTAGTCGAAATCGACGTAAAGGACGAAGACATCGTCCAGCGTATCGCCGGTCGCCGTGTGCACGAAGCGTCGGGTCGCGTTTACCACATCGTCTACAACCCGCCGAAAATTGCCGGTAAAGACGACATCACCGGTGAAGACCTGGTGCAGCGCAAAGACGATACCGAAGAAACCGTGCGTCATCGCCTGTCGGTCTACCACGCTCAGACCGAGCCGCTGGTGAAGTTTTACCAGGAGCTGTCGGTTGCTCAGGGCAAGCCGAAGTACAGCCACATCGAAGGTGTTGGCTCGGTTGAAGCGATCACCGGCAAGGTGCTTGAAGCGCTGAACTGAAAAGTCTGAACCGCTTCATCTGCTACGGCCCGCTTGCGGGCCGTAGTTGTTTATACTGGCGCACTTTTTCTGATCCCTCTTTTTCTACCCTTTCTTACGGAAACATCGATGAGCACCTTGCTGGCCCTGGACACCGCGACTGAAGCTTGCTCCGTTGCCTTGCTGCATGACGGCAAGGTCACGAGCCATTACGAGGTGATCCCGCGCCTGCATGCGCAGAAGCTGTTGCCGATGATTCAGCAGTTGCTGGCCGATGCCGGGACCACGTTGCAAGCGGTCGATGCCATCGCGTTCGGCCGTGGGCCGGGCGCTTTCACGGGGGTGCGGATTGCTATCGGCGTGGTGCAGGGTTTGGCGTTCGCGCTGGATCGCCCGGTGTTGCCGGTGTCGAATCTGGCGGTGCTGGCGCAGCGCGCGTATCGCGAACACGGCGTGAGCCAGGTTGCGGCGGCCATCGATGCGCGGATGGACGAGGTGTATTGGGGCTGCTACCGCGAGACGGCGGGGGAGATGCGCCTGGTCGGCAACGAAGCGGTATTGCCGCCGGAAGTGGCGGCGCTGCCGACCGATGCCAGCGGCGAGTGGTTTGGCGCGGGCACCGGTTGGGGCTATGCCGAACGCATTGCCGTCAACCTGTCCGGGCAAGACGCGGGCATGTTGCCGCACGCGCAAGACTTGCTGACGCTGGCGCGGTTTGCCTGGGCGCGCGGTGAGGCCATTGTCGCGGATGAGGCCCAGCCGGTTTATTTGCGCGATAAAGTCGCGACGCCCAAAGCGCGTTGATCAAGGAGGCTTTGTGGCAAGAGCCTTTGGTCACAAGGAGGCTTTTGTGGCAGGGAGTTTGGTCACAAGAGCGCTTTGTATGGTGAGGAAGGCCTTTGTGGCAAAGACGGCTTTGATCACACAAGGTGCTTTTGTGGCGAGGGGGCTTGCCCCCGTTGGGCTGCGCAGCAGCCCCATTCCCACCCCCCTGTCATACATGACACACCGAGTTGGCTGATTTACGACTGCTGCGCAGCCGAACGGGGGCAAGCCCCCTCACCACATACAATTGCGGCCAATCGTCAGTTTCTGCGCCCGGTTTTAAGCCTTTTTATATTTCTGTGTCCTGGTTATCACCAAGCGGTTTGCGCTTTTGTGGCGAGGAAGACTTTGGTCACAAAGGGGCTTTTGTGGCGAGGGGGCTTGCCCCCGTTGGGCTGCGCAGCAGCCCCACTTCCAGCCCCCTGTCATACCTGACACACCGAGTTGACTGATTTACGACTGCTGCGCAGCCGAACGGGGGCAAGCCCCCTCGCCACATGCAATTGCGGCCAATCGTCAGTTTTAACTCCCGGCTGTAAACCTTTTTGTATTTCTGTGTCCTGGTTATCACCAAGCAGTTTGCCCTTTTGTGGCAAGGAAGACTTTGCTCACAAAGGTGCTTTTGTGGCGAGGGGGCTTGCCCCCGTTGGGCTGCGCAGCAGCCCCATTCCCAGCCCCCTGTCATACCTACCTGACACACCGAGTTGGGTGATTTACGACTGCTGCGCAGCCGAACGGGGGCAAGCCCCCTCACCACATACAATTGCGGCCAATCGTCAGTTTGCGCCCCGGTTTTGAACCGTTTTGTATTTCTGTCTTCTGGTCATCACCAAGCGGTTTGCGCTTTTGTGGCAAGGAAGGCTTTGGTCACAAAGGGGCTTTTGTGGCGAGGGGGCTTGCCCCCGTTGGGCTGCGAAGCAGCCCCATTCCCAGCCCCCCGTCATACCTGACACACCGAGTTGGCTGGTTTACGACTGCTGCGCAGCCGAACGGGGGCAAGCCCCCTCGCCACATGCAATTGCGGCCAATCGTCAGTTTCTGTGCCCCGGTTTTAAACCTTTTTGTATTTCTGTGTTCTAGTTATCACCAAGCGGTTTGCGAAGTGCGCTATGCGCCACTAAACTGCCATCACTGATACCGGACATGTACTCATGCGTATAGACGGCCTTTCCTCTCATTCCTATCCCATCAAGCGCAAGGCTCGCAAAGGCCCTGTGGCGGAAGACGATTACGTCGATATCGACGGCGAGCTGGAATTTCCGTCCGAAGAGCAAATGGCCGCTCGCGCTGCCAAAGCCTCCGCGCAACGCCTGAGCAATCTGCCGGCCCGCCAGCAAGACATGATCTACCACCGCGCCATGAGCAAAAGTGTGGCCACGGCACTCGCCAGCTACCTGAGCACCGCCGGTTTTGTCGATTGGGATGCGGATGTGCTGGGCCTCGACCTGTACATCTGATGCTGTTGCCTTACTACCTCGGCTGCCCGTCCTGGAGTGAAAACGCCTGGCGCGATTATCTGTACCCGCCGGACGCCAAACCCGCCGAATTTCTGAACCTCTATTCCCAAGTGTTCAACGCCGTGGAAGGCAACACGACCTTCTACGCCAGCCCGGCGGCTAGTACTGTGCAGCGCTGGGCGCAAATCATGCCCGAACACTTTCGCTTCACCGCCAAGTTCCCCGGCGACATCAGCCACGGCGGTGACCTGCGCGAACACCTGAGCGCCGCCGACACCTTCCTGCAATTGCTCAGCCCGCTCGGTGAACGGGTGTCGCCGCTGTGGCTGCAACTGTCGAAAAGTTTCACCCCGCAACGGCTGCCTGAGCTGGCCGGTTTCATCGATGCGCTGGAGCGGCCGTTGGCGGTGGAAGTGCGCCACAGCGAGTTCTTCGCCAAGGGTGACAGCGAGCGGATGCTCAATCGTCTGTTGCTGGACCGTGGGGTTGAGCGCATTTGTCTCGATCCGCGCGCGTTGTTCAGTTGCACCTCGACCGAGCCCTCGGTGCTGCACGCCCAATCGAAAAAGCCCGACGTACCGCCTCGTCCGGCCGCGTTCACACAATGCCCGCAGGTACGTTTCATCGGCCATCCGCAGCTTGAGGCGAATGATCCGTTCCTGACGCCTTGGGTCGAGAAAATCGCCGAGTGGATCGAAGAAGGGCGCACGCCCTACATCTTCCTGCACACCGCCGATAACCTGCTGGCCGCCAAACTTGCACAACGCTTTCACGCAAGGCTGATGCTGCGTTTGCCTGGCTTGCCGCCGCTGCCTGAGCTATACAGAGAACCCGCCGCGGAGCAACTAGGCTTGCTCTGACGCGGGTTTTGCCTTTTCAGGAGCCTGCCAATGAATGCGCAAACCCTTCGCGCCCAGGCGTTCAAAGCACTGCATGAACGCGACGGCGCTTTTGTGATTCCCAACCCGTGGGACGCGGGCTCGGCGAAGATGCTCGCCAGCCTGGGGTTCGAGGCGCTGGCGACCACCAGTGCCGGTTATGCCTTTTCCCAAGGTCGCCCCGATGCTTCGTTGTCGCTGGAGGACACGCTGGCGAACGTTGAGGCGATTGTCGCGGCAACTGATCTGCCGGTCGCCGTCGATCTGGAAAACGGTTTCGCGGACGATCCCGCCGAATGTGCGCAGAGCATTTTGCGCGCGGCGGCAGCCGGTGCGGTTGGCGGTTCGATAGAAGACGCCACGGGCCGCGAAGACGCGCCGATCTACTGCTTCGAACACGCCGTGGCGCGGATCGAAGCGGCCGTCGCGGCGGCGCGCAGCTTGCCTTTCCCGTTCATGCTCACTGCCCGCGCCGAAAACTTTTTGCACGGCAATCCTGACCTCGCCGATACCATCCGCCGCTTGCAGGCATTCGCCGAGGCCGGCGCCGACGTGCTGTATGCGCCGGGTCTGCGCAGTGCCGACGATGTGCTGGCGGTGGTTCGCGCCGTGGCGCCCAAACCGGTCAATGTGTTGATGTCCGGCGGGCTCAAGTTGACGGTCGAGCAACTGCGCGAGATGGGCGTCAAGCGCATCAGTGTCGGTTCGGCGCTGGCCCTGGCGGCGTACGGCGAATTTTTCCGCGCGGCCGAAGAGATCAAGACGTCGGGCACGTTCAGCTTTACCTCGCGGTCGATGCCGTACGCGAAGGCCAATCAACTGTTCAAAGGCTGACGATGCGGTTTTTGCGTGGGCTGCTGATCGTGTTGCTGCTGGTCGGTGTGGTGGGCGTGAGTGTCTGGCGCGGCTGGGTCTCGCTGCCACCGCAGTGGAATCCGTGGGCACCGCTGGACGTCAACGCCACACCGAATCTGCTGACCCGCTACAAACTGCTGCGCCTGCGGGATGATCCGCAATTGTGCGATCAGGCCTTGAGCAGTTCCGGCTTGCGCGTTGCGCGTCAGGCCGACAGCCCCGACGCGACCTGTCCGCTGAGCAACACGCTGCGTGTGCAAGGTGGTGACGTCGCCCTGAGCAGCAGCTTCCTCGCCAGTTGTCGTCTTGCCGTCTCGTTTGCGCTGTTTGAACGTCATGCCCTGCAACCGGCGGCCCAGGCGGTTTATGGGCAAGCGGTGACGCGGGTTGACCACCTCGGCAGCTTCGCCTGTCGCAACATCTATGGCCGCGAAAACGCCCGGCGCAGTCAGCACGCCAGCGCAGATGCGCTAGACATCGCCGGGTTTCGGTTGGCGGACGGAAGGACCATCAGCGTGCTCAAGGATTGGCCGAAAGATAATCAGGACGCACGGTTTCTGCGCCAGGTCCGCGATGGCGCCTGCGCGATGTTCAGTGTGGTGTTGAGCCCTGACTACAATGCCGCCCATCGCAATCACTTTCATGTCGATGTCGGGCCGTGGTGGGTTTGTCGCTGAGGGCTGTCGTCGCGGGTCAGGCGGCGATGCGCAGGTTCTGCAGTACGATCGGGCGCGCCCAGCCGTTATCGAAATCGAGTTGTTTCTGCTGCTCAGCCAGCTCTTCGGGCGAGAACGGCGGGAACGGTTTGTCCAGCAAGTCCATCTCGAACTCGGCGATCGGCAAATGCAGCGGACGCGGTTGCGGCGCGGGGCCGGCTTCAGGCAGCGGTTGACCGGCGGTGAGCACGATCGGGCGGACCCAGCCACTGTCGAAGTTCTGCTGCTTCTGCTGCGCGGCGATTTCTTCGGGCGGGAACGGTGGGAATGGCTTGTCGGCCAGGTCCATTTCGAACTCGGCAATCGGCAGGAACAGCGGTTCTGGTGGCTTGACCTGGGTTTCCGTTACATCGCATTCACGCTGGGAAACGATGTGTGCCAGCAGCTCGCTGCCGACGGTCGGCTCGACCGGGCTGTCGAGGTCAACCGGTGGGAAGGTGCCGGACGCGGGCGCAACATCACTCGACTGCTCGGCCATCGCCTGGGCAAAAAAATCCTGCCACAGGTGGCTGACGCCGCTCAGTGCTTGGGAGTTTCGCAGGCCAAAATCGCCGTGGGGCGAGATGTAACCTATCGATGTGCGTTGAATGTCTGACATTTCTCTCGGTCGACGCTCAGCTCTGGCAAAATGCCCGTCACCTTTGTTATCGGCCGTTTTTGCCGATCATTAATTTTTTGAGCGTGTTTTCCCATGATCGAGCAACCTGCGGCCTGCCGTATCCATGTCCAAGCCCTAGGCGCGACTTTTCAGGCGCAGGCCGAGCAATGGGCCGAGCGCCTGGGCCTGCCGTTGCAGGTGGATGACGGCGAGTTCGCCTTGCAGGTGGGCGAACAGGGTCTGCAACTGCAACAGTTGGGTGCCGACGCGCCCGGCCCGGTGCGGGTGGACTTCGTCGAAGGCGGGGCGGCGCATCGCCGATTGTTCGGTGGCGGCACGGGCCAGATGATTGCCAAGGCTGTTGGCGTCGCGCAGGGCGTGCGTCCGCGTGTTCTCGATGCGACGGCGGGGCTGGGCAAGGATGCGTTCGTCCTGGCGAGCCTGGGTTGCGAGATGAGCCTGATCGAACGCCAGCCGCTGATTGGCGCACTGCTGGAGGATGGACTGGCGCGTGGCGCGGAAGATTTCGACGTCGCGCCGATTGTGGCGCGGATGAAATTGCTCAAGGGCAACTCGATCGAGGTGATGCGCAACTGGGAAGGGGAGCCGCCGCAGGTGATCTACCTGGACCCGATGTTCCCGCACCGTGAGAAAACCGCGTTGGTGAAAAAGGAAATGCGCCTGTTCCGGCCGCTGGTTGGCGATGACCCGGATGCACCCGCGTTGCTGGAAGCGGCGCTGGCCCTGGCCAGCCATCGGGTGGTGGTCAAACGCCCGCGCAAGGCACCGTGTATCGCGGGGCCCAAGCCGAGTCATGCGCTGGACGGCAAATCCAGCCGTTATGACATTTATCCGAAGAAAGCGCTGAAGCCGTAAGACCAAGTCGCTCCCACAGCGGACCTATGCAACACCCTGGATCCAATGTGGGAGCGGGCTTGCTCGCGAAGGCATCCGAAACACTGCAAAACGATCAGGCTGGCTCAGGCCGATAAGCCCGCATAAACAACCCCACCACTTCCCGCACATGCGCCTCGGCCATATCCCCGGTCAACGGTTCACCGCAGCCAGACAACAAGCGAAAATTCCCCGCACCCTTGAGCAGGCAGAAGAAATGCTCGGCGGCATTGCGCGGTTTGTCGATGGTCAATGCGCCGCTCTGATCCACCTTGCTCAGCAAGCGCTCCATGCCGTGCAGCATGCGCTGCGGCCCGGCCTCGAAGAAGATCAGCGAGAGTTTCGGGTCCTGGCTGCCGAGCGTCATCATCAAGCGATGCAGGTTCACCGATTCATCGCTGTTGATCAGTTGATGAAAGCCGCGTGCGATGTTCAGCAGCACGGTTTCTACCGCGACGCCGTCGGGCAATTCGAAAAACAGCGTGGGCAATTGCTCTTCGCACTTGGCGACCACGGCGGCGGAGAACAGCGTCTCCTTGTCGTTGAAATGGCTGTAGACGGTCAGTTTTGACACGCCGGCCTCAGACGCCACGGCATCCATGCTGGTGCTGGCGTAGCCATTGCTCAAAAACAGAGTTTTCGCCGCATCGAGGATGGCCTGCCGCTTGGCCAGATCTTTGGGACGACCCGGGCCGTTGGGTGCTGAAAGATTGTTCGACATTCTTCGCTTTTAATACTGGACTGGTGAGTTTGCTATTAATAACATACCGGCCAGTATAATTATTCCAAGCACCATTAGCGAAAGGTCGTTCACCATGTTCCGCTATGCCTTGCCCCTCGCGTTGCCAGTCAGTCTGGCTTTTTTATTGTCTGCGTGTGGCCAGGAAGAGGCGCCGCAAGTGACGTTGAGACCCGCGATGGTGGTGCAGCCAGAGCCTTCGGCCCAGGCGATGGAAAGTTATCCGGGGGAAGTGCGGGCTCGCTACGAACCGGACCTGGCGTTCCGCATCGGCGGCAAAGTCAGCCGACGACTGGTCGAGGAAGGGCAGCGGGTCAAGGCTGATCAGCCGCTGGCCGAGCTCGATCCGCAAGACGTGCGCCTGCAACTGGAAGCCACCCGCGCCCAGGTCGCCGCCGCCGAGGCCAATCTGAACATGGTGCGTGCCGAACGTGACCGCTACAAAACCCTGATGGACCGGCAGATGGTCAGCCGCTCGCAGTACGACAACGCCGAAAACCTTTACCGCTCCGGTGAAGCCCGCCTCAAACAAATCAAGGCCGAATTCAACGTATCGACCAATCAGGCCAGTTACGCGGTGTTGCGTGCGCCTCAGGATGGCGTCGTGGCGAAACGCGCGGTTGAAGTCGGGCAGGTCGTTGCCGCCGGACAAACCGTGTTCACCCTTGCCACCGATGGCGAACGTGAAGTGTTGATCAGCCTGCCGGAGCAGAGTTTCGGCCGCTTCAAGGTCGGCCAACCGGTGTCGGTGGAACTGTGGAGCCAACCCGATCAACGCTTCGCCGGGCGCATCCGCGAGCTGTCGCCGTCGGCCGATCCCAAATCACGCACCTTCGCTGCCCGTATCGCGTTCACGGCCGGCAAAGTCCCGGCCGAACTGGGCCAGAGTGCCCGGGTATTTATCCAGAGCGCCGAAACCGTGGCCCTGTCGGTGCCGTTGTCGGCCGTCACCGCCGAAAACGGTGCGACTTACGTGTGGGTGCTCGGCGCCAACAACACCTTGAAAAAAGCCCCGGTGCGGGTCGGCGCGTTCGGCGAGAAAACCGTGCCGGTGCTCGAAGGCCTGAACGCCGATGACTGGGTGGTGGCTGCCGGCGTTCATGTGCTGCATGACGGGCAACAAGTGCGCCCGGTGGATCGCTCCAACCGCGTGGTCAATCTGGCGGACAAGGAGTAATTCCCGATGGGTTTCAATCTTTCCGAATGGGCGTTGCGCAACCGCCAGATCGTCCTGTTCCTGATGATCCTGCTGGCCGTCGTCGGCGCGCTGTCCTACACCAAGCTTGGCCAAAGTGAAGACCCGCCGTTTACGTTCAAAGCCATGGTGGTTCGCACCAACTGGCCCGGCGCCACGGCGCAGGAAGTCTCGCGTCAGGTCACCGAGCGCATTGAAAAGAAGCTGATGGAAACCGGCGAATTCGAACGCATCGTGTCGTTCTCGCGTCCCGGCGAATCGCAGGTGACGTTCGTGGCCCGCGACTCCATGCATTCGGAGCAAATCCCCGACCTTTGGTACCAGGTTCGCAAGAAAATCAGCGACATCCGCCAAACCCTGCCACCGGGCATTCAAGGGCCGTTTTTCAACGATGAATTCGGCACTACCTTCGGCAATATCTACGCGCTGACCGGTGACGGTTTTGATTACGCGGTGCTCAAGGATTACGCCGACCGCATCCAGATTCAGCTGCAACGGGTCAAGGACGTGGGCAAGGTCGACTTGCTCGGCTTGCAGGACGAGAAAATCTGGATCGAGCTGTCGAACGTCAAGCTCGCCACCCTCGGTCTGCCGCTGGCCGCCGTGCAGCAAGCGCTTGAAGAGCAGAACGCGGTGTCCACGGCCGGGTTTTTCGAAACGCCCAGCGAGCGCTTGCAGCTACGGGTCTCGGGGAGTTTCCAGAGCGTCGAGCAGATCAGGAACTTTCCGATCCGCGTGGGTGATCGTACGTTCCGCATCTCCGATGTCGCCGACGTGCGCCGTGGATTCAACGACCCGCCGGCACCGCGCATGCGCTTCATGGCGCAAGACGCCATCGGCCTCGCCGTGGCAATGAAGGACGGCGGCGACATTCTGGTGCTGGGCAAGGCATTGGAAGTCGAATTCGACCATATCCAGAAAAACCTCCCGGCCGGCATGCAGCTGCGCAAGGTGTCCGATCAGCCCGCCGCAGTGAAAACCGGTGTCGGCGAGTTCGTCCAGGTGTTGGTGGAAGCGCTGGCGATTGTGTTGCTGGTGAGTTTCTTCTCCCTCGGTGTGCGCACCGGCATGGTGGTGGCGCTGACCATTCCGCTGGTGCTGGCGATGACGTTTGCCTGCATGTATTACCTCGGTATCGGCCTGCACAAGATTTCCCTCGGCGCGCTGGTCCTCGCGCTGGGATTGCTGGTGGACGACGCGATCATCGCCGTGGAAATGATGGCGATCAAAATGGAGCAGGGCTTCGACCGGATCAAAGCGGCGAGCTATGCCTGGACCAGCACCGCGTTCCCGATGCTCACCGGTACCTTGATCACCGCCGCCGGGTTCCTGCCGATTGCCACCGCCCAGTCGGGCACAGGCGAATACACCCGCTCGATCTTCCAGGTGGTCACCATCGCGCTGCTCGCCTCATGGGTCGCGGCGGTGCTGTTCGTGCCATACCTCGGCGAGAAACTGCTGCCGGACCTGGCGAAAATTCATGCCGCCAGACACGGCACCGGTGACGGTCAGCCCGACCCTTACGGCACGCCGTTCTATCAGCGTGTCAGGCGCCTGGTGGAAGGGTGTGTGCGCTGGCGAAAAACCGTCATCGTGCTGACGGTGCTGCTGTTCATCGCGTCCATCCTGTTGTTCCGTTTTGTGCCGCAACAGTTCTTCCCGGCCTCGGGCCGCCTGGAACTGATGGTCGATCTGAAACTGGCCGAAGGCGCGTCCCTGAGCAACACCACCGACGAAGTTAAACGCCTTGAAGCCTTGTTGAAGGATCACGCCGGCATCGACAACTACGTGACCTACGTCGGCACCGGTTCGCCGCGCTTTTATTTGCCGCTGGACCAGCAACTGCCGGCGGCGAGCTTCGCCCAGTTTGTTGTGTTGGCGAAAACCATCGAGGAGCGCGAAACCCTGCGCACCTGGCTGATCGAAACCCTCAACGAACAATTTCCGATGCTGCGCTCGCGGGTGACGCGCCTGGAAAACGGTCCGCCAGTGGGTTATCCGGTGCAATTCCGGGTCTCCGGCGAACACATCGACGAAGTCCGCGCGCTGGCGCGCAAAGTGGCCGACAAGGTGCGCGAGAACCCGCACGTTGTGAACGTGCATCTGGACTGGGAAGAACCGAGCAAAGTCGTGTACCTGAACGTCGACCAGGACCGGGCCCGGGCGCTCGGTGTGAGCACCGCCAACCTGTCGAAGTTTCTGCAAAGTTCACTCACCGGTTCCAGCGTCAGCCAGTACCGCGAAGACAACGAGTTGATCGAAATCCTGCTGCGCGGCACGGTGCACGAGCGCACCGAACTGTCGTTGCTGCCGAGCCTGGCGGTGCCGACCGACAACGGCCGCAGCGTTGCGCTGTCGCAGATCGCAACGCTCGAATATGGCTTCGAAGAAGGCATCATCTGGCACCGCAACCGCCTGCCGAACGTGACCATCCGCGCCGACATTTATGGCAAGGAACAACCCGCGACGTTGGTGCAACAAATCATGCCGACCCTCGACCCGGTCCGCGCCGAATTGCCCGACGGTTACTTGCTGGAAGTGGGCGGCACCGTCGAGGAGTCGGCCCGTGGCCAGAACTCGGTGAAGGCAGGCGTGCCGCTGTTCATCGTCGTCGTGCTGACCTTGCTGATGCTGCAACTGCGCAGCTTCTCGCGCACGGCCATGGTGTTCCTGACCGCGCCGCTGGGCTTGATCGGGGTGACGCTGTTCTTGATGGTGTTCCGCCAGCCGTTCGGTTTCGTGGCCATGCTCGGGACCATCGCGCTGTCGGGGATGATCATGCGCAACTCGGTGATTCTGGTGGACCAGATCGAGCAAGACATCGCCGCCGGGCTCAAACCCTGGCAAGCGATTATCGAAGCCACGGTGCGACGTTTCCGGCCGATTGTGTTGACGGCGCTCGCGGCCGTGCTGGCGATGATTCCGCTGTCACGCAGCGTGTTCTTCGGCCCGATGGCGGTGGCAATCATGGGCGGGTTGATCGTAGCGACGGCGTTGACGTTGCTGTTCCTGCCGGCGCTGTATGCCGCGTGGTTCCGGATCAAGAAAGAGCCCGCGTAACGTCTCCCGTTAAACACCGTTCAAAACGGTGGGAGCGGGCTTGCTCCGGGCGGCGTTCCGACGAAGGCGGTGTGTCAGTTGAATGAATGTTGACTGACACACCGCCTTCGTCGGAACGCCGCCCGGAGCAAGCCCGCTCCCACAGTCGATTTCCTACAAACATTTCAGAACGCTCCGATATGGAGTCGCAGGGCTCTGAATGCTGTACTCCGGACCCGATTTGACGAGTTTTGAGACAGCCGCAATGAAAAAGCCCCCCGCACTGAAGGGCCGGTCCAGCCCGGTGTTTGAGCTGTTGGCGCAATCACCCCACAAAGAGCGCCTCGGTGAATATCTTGCTCTGCTCAAGCCGCTGGATGATCAAGGGCGTTACCTTCCATTCAACAAACTGCGCTATCGCTGGCCGTCGGGGCTGAATGCCGGTGTGTGCTGGGCGTTGGTGAAGAAAGCACGGAGGGCACAGTATTCAAGCCTTCTGCCACTGGGTGAACCCGCCCAGTGGGGCAATTTCGTACTGACGCCGCTGGCGCAAAAAGCTATTTCCGCCGTTGACCGCCAAGCCACCACCGCCGCGCTGGAGTACATGACCAGCCAGATTGGCGAGCATGCGCATTTCAGTTACCTGCTCAATGATCTGATCGAAGACGAAGCCATCAGCAGCAGTCAACTGGAAGGCGCGGCGACCACCACCCGCGTTGCCAAGGACATGCTCAAACGCAAACGCTTGCCCCGCACGCCGGACGAGCGAATGGTGGTCGGCAATTTCAAGATGATGAACTTCGCCTGGGACCAGCGTAACGAACCCCTGAGTGTCGAACTGATTACGGCGATGCACCGTATCGGTGTCGAGGGCATTGACGATACGCAGTATTCACCGGGGGCATTCAGAGACAACGACGAGGTGGTGGTGCAAGACGGCGAGGGCAACACCGTGCATACACCGCCGCCTGCTGCGGGTCTGGTGTCGCGACTCAAGGTGCTGTGTGAATGGGTCAACTTGTCCCACAACGATCCCGACCGTTGCGGCTACCTTCATCCGCTGATCAAAGCCATCGCGCTGCATTTTGCGCTGGGCTATGAACATCCTTTTCGCGATGGCAACGGTCGCGTCGCCAGAGCACTGTTTTACTGGTTCATGTTCAAGAATGATTTTTCGGCCTTGCGCTACATTGCGATCAGCATTTTGCTGCGCGCCGCGCCAGTGAAGTATGGCCGGTCATATCTCAATACCGAGGCCGATGAACTGGACCTGACCTATTTCATCGATTTTCAGTGCTCGGTAATCCTGCGGGCGGTCAGTGGTTTTACCGAGGTCCTACAACACTCGCTTCGGCGACGCTGAACGGGTTGGTCGAATTGAGTATTTGAGAGCAGAAAAATTGGGCGCGAATGGGTGTTCTTTCTGCGGGGCGTATAGACGATCTGATCTTTTGTGGGAGCGGGCTTGCTCGCGAAGGCAGTCTGACAGTCGCATACATGTTGAACGTACTGGCGCTTTCTTCGGAACTCCCCCGGAGTAACCCAGCTCCCACACGGTTTTGTGTTCGGGCTTAAAGCGTGCCGAACACTTTTTTCGCCAGGCTGGTCGCGGCCGCGGCCGGGTTCTGACGGAGGGTTTCTTCCTGTTTGCCGATCATCTCGAACAAACCATTCAGGGCCTGTTCGGTGACGTAGCTTTCGATGTTGGCGTTCTTGGTATCGATCACGCCCATGGTCGCGGCCTGGCCGGCGAACGAGTTGTACTGTTTGGCCAGGCCGACTTGATCGGTAGCTTGTTTGACGATGGGCAGGAACCTGGCGCGGATCTGTTCGCGGCTGGTTTTGTTCAGGTATTGCGTGGCGGAATCATTGCCGCCGCTGAGAATCCCTTTGGCGTCCTCGACGCTCATTTTCTTTACCGCATCGACCAGGATCGGCTGGGCCTGGGTCACGGCGGTTTCCGCCGCTTTGTTCATGCTGACTTCCAGTTGCTCGACCTGATCGCCCATGCCGAACTGTTTCATCTTGCTGGCGACTTTACCCAGTTTGCCCGGCAGTCCGATTTTCACGTCCGGGTTGTTGCTGAAACCACCCGGCGTGCCGAGTTGCTTGACCGCCAGTTGCGCGCCCTGGGTCAGGGCATCCTTGAGGCCGCCGGTGGCGTCTTTTTGCGACAGGTCGCTGAGCGACAGGGCCATTGCGCTGGCGCAGAACATCAAACCAGCGCACAGGCCGGCGAAGCGAAGGGTAGGGCGGAGCATGGCGGCTTCCTTGTTCAATAGAGGTTTTTAGCCGACAGCGTCGACGCGGATTTTCATCAAGCTTCAGGCGGCGTGGTGATCTGATCCGCCGCATCTTCACTGCGATGCAACGCGACCTGACGGATCGACAAACGAATCTCCGCCGACAACACCCGCTTGGCCGCGCCTTCGGCCAGTTCGCCGAGCAGTTCGTGATAGCCCAGCTTGCCGGCCTCGTCACGCTTGAGCACATGCAGGTCGAGCAAGGTCTGGATGAAGTGGCGGAACAGGCTTTTGTCGAAGAACTCGGGCGCATTCAGGCCATGCAGGATCGACAGGCGCTGGGCCATGACCGTGCACAGGTCTTCCAGTTCTTCGGCGCTGATGCTGTGCTGGCCGCTGTTGAGCAGCAGGGACACGGTCATGTAGAAGCGCTGCAACGTCTGGGCGATGCTCTTCGACAGCAAGGTCAGCAACACGAAGTGCCGCGAACTCGGTGCCGGGCGCAGGTACACATTGTTCTCGAAACGCAGCAGGCCTTGTTCGACGAACGCTTCGAGCCATTGATCGACCACCGCTTCCAGTTCATCCATCGACCAGCGAATGAACAACTCCGATTGCAGGTACGGATACAGCGCGCGGGTATAGCGCAGGATCTGTTCGCGGCTCATGCGCGACGCACTCTGGAAGAAACTCGCGAGCAACGCCGGCAAGGCGAAGATGTGCAGCACGTTGTTGCGGTAGTAGGTCATCAGGACGGCGTTTTGCTCGTCCAGGTACAGAATCTTGCCCAAGGCATCGCTCTGTTCCGACAGCAGGTCCATGGCTTTTACGTGCTCGATCAGCGCGCGGCCGTCACCTTCGGGTAGCGTGGTGTGCGGCGAGTACGGGACCTTGCGCAACAGCGCCAGATACAAGTCCAGCACCCGCGCCATGGCGCGATCGTCCAGTGCCAATCGGCTGGTGGACAGCAATGCCAGCGCCACCAGGTTCACCGGGTTGATCGCCGCCGCTTCGTTCAGATGCTGCGCGACTTTCTCGCCAAGACGGTGGGTGGTTTCGTTGAGCCACGCCGGTTTGAACTGCGGGCCGAGTTCCTGCTGGCGCCAGTC
>NZ_JBNNWE010000020.1:0-70262 GCF_050280905.1 Pseudomonas sp. NPDC086278 | reverse complement strand
GGCCGTCTCGTTGAATATCTGCATCATCATCGGCAAATCAGCGTCGCATGAGTCACGAATACCCCGTGGCAAGGTTGATGGCATGCGCCCGGTAAAAGCATTCATATTCCCGCCCTCCCCGCGTAGACACTTGTTTTCAGCTGACCACGGGCACGCGCCAGACGCGACCGTACGGTGCCGATGGGCACCCCGAGTTGCAGCGCCGCATCTTGATAGCTGATGTCCGAATCCACCACCAGATCGATCACCGCGCGCATATCCACAGACAACCGGTCCATTGCTTCCAGCGTGCGGATCAACACCCGCTGATGGTCACTGATCTGGCTCGGGTCATGCCCTTGCTGCAAGCTTTCGATGCCCGAGTCCTCAAGCGTTCCGCAGTGCGGCCGACTATAGAAGTTCTTGAAGTGATTACTGATGAGGTTGGAAGCGATGCCGAAGAGCCAGGTTTCGGGTTTTGAGGCGCCCAGAAACTTGTGCTTGTTACGCCAGGCTTCGAGGTACGTCATTTGCATCAAGTCGTCGACGTCCGCTCGATTGAATACTCGCTTCTTGATGAAACACCTCAGCTTTTTCTCGCTGCTACAGGCCAGTCTTGCGAGGTCCAGTTTGAAGATCCCAATAACTTTCGACTCTGTCCGGGCAGTAGTCAGTTCCATATTTTCAGCCCCCTCACTCACGCAATGCCGACAATGGCGAGGTAGAGAGAGAGCACCGAATGTACCAAGCCAGACATATATGTAACGTATTGTTTTTTATCGCTTTATTTTTCTGATAGAAGGGTTTTTTGCAAGTTCTTGCACTTTTGCAGGAAAACCTGTGCCATTTCTTGCACACCGCTGCGCGGCACAATCGACGATGGAACCGACAGCCGCGAAACGCCACTCAACTGTCACCTGCACAGCGGTGGATAGCGCGTTTTCATGAAAATCAATAACTACAACGATGTGGTGCCGCTGGACCTGATTCCTCGCCCAGTGATCGGGTCAGACGCCGCATCGGCGATAGCGAAGAACCCGTTGATCGACTCAATGGAGGAAGTCGCGCTCAAGTTCAGTGAAAGCGTAGAACGCCAAAGCAAAAGCCTGGACGAACGTAACGTCAGCGAAAGCGGCCGCGGGCAACGGGTTGAGCGGGTCGAGAAACTGGTCGAACTCTATCGCCTGCTTGAACAAGGCGACCGCCCCAATCTCGAACAGCAAGCTCAGCGCATGCAACGGCAACTGCAACAGGAGCCATCGTTGCAGGCCGCGCTGACGCTGGGTGATAACGACCCGGCGCGCACCGACATCCTGCTCCAGCAAGCCTTGCGGCTGTCCACCGCCGAAGGCCGCGACAGCGAAGTCGACACCACGCGCACCCTGATCGACGAGTTGCGCCAGGTACACGGCGACAAAATTCGCGCCGGGTTCAACACCGCCAGTGCAATTGCGCTGTTCAGCCAGGACCCGCAACAGCGGGCCTTGATGCGCCAGCTCTACTACAAGGCAATCGTCGGCCAGCAACCCTTGGCAAGTTTGCTGGAGGCACTGCTGGAGCGCTTCAGTGAAGAACATTTCGCCCGAGGATTGCGCACGTTGCAGCGTGCGCTGGCGGACGATCTTGCGGCACTTGCGCCTTCGTTGCCGGGCGCGGTGCTGGGCTCGATGCTTCGCGGTCTGGGTTCGTGCGGGCAACTGAGTAACCTGCTGAGAACCTGCAACGCGCTGCTCGAGCGGCTGAAATCGAGTTCTTCGAACGGCAATCTGACGACCCTGGTCATGAGCAAACGGGTGCTGCGCTTTTGTGCCAATGGCTTTTTCGCACGCGACCTGACGCTACTCACCGATGAAGCGGTCGGCAACGACCCCCGCCTGCATCCACTGTTTCTCAACGCCTTCCATCCGCTGTTGAGAAATCTGCCGCTGGTGTTATGGAAGGACTTGAAAACCCGCCAGAACGGCATGCGCCTGTTGCAAAACCTGATGGATGAGTTGGCACGCCAGGAACGCCAGTCCATGGGCCTGGCCGAGCCGCAGCGGGGCCCGCTATGAATCGGCTGATTCATATGCTTAACGCGCTGGCGCTCGCCGTTATGCGTCGCACAGAGATCGTCGGCGCAATGATGGTCATGGCCATCGTGTTCATGATGATTCTGCCGCTGCCCACCGCGCTGGTGGACGTGCTGATCGCCTTGAATATCTGTATTTCTTCGCTGCTGATCGTGTTGGCGATGTACTTGCCACGGCCGCTGGCGTTCTCGACATTCCCGGCAGTGTTGCTGCTGACCACCATGTTTCGTCTGTCACTGTCGATCGCCACCACACGCCTGATCCTTATTCAGCAAGACGCCGGGCATATCGTCGAGGCCTTCGGCAGTTTCGTTGTGGGTGGCAACCTCGCGGTCGGGCTGGTGATCTTTCTGATCCTCACCATCGTCAACTTCCTGGTCATCACCAAAGGCTCGGAGCGCGTCGCTGAAGTGGCCGCACGGTTCACGCTCGATGCGATGCCTGGCAAGCAAATGTCTATCGACAGCGACTTGCGGGCGAACCTGATCAACGTTCGCGAAGCGCGCCAGCGACGCGAGCAGTTGTCCAAGGAAAGCCAACTGTTCGGCGCCATGGACGGCGCGATGAAATTCGTCAAGGGCGACGCCATCGCGGGCCTGGTGATCGTTTTCATCAACTTGATCGGGGGCTTCTCGATCGGCGTTCTGCAAAACGACATGGAACCGGCCGACGCGATGCACCTGTACTCGGTATTGACCATCGGCGATGGCTTGATCGCACAGATACCGGCGTTGCTGATCTCCCTCACCGCCGGCATGATCATCACCCGCGTCGCCCCGGACAGTAACGCTGCCGATGCGAACATCGGCCATGAAATCGCCGAGCAATTGACCAGCCAACCCAAGGCCTGGGTATTTTCTTCGATCGGCATGCTCGGGTTCGCCGCGATCCCCGGGATGCCGAGCCTGGTGTTTATCAGCATCAGCATGGTGTGTCTGTTCAGTGGCCTGATTCAACTGTGGCGTATCCGCCAGAAGCAGATCTCGCAGGACAACGCCGGTGCCGAGCGCAACGGCGCCCCGGAGCTTAACGGGCGCGAGGATATTCGGCGCTTCAACCCGTCGCGGGCCTACCTGTTGCAATTCCATCCCAGCCACAAGGGCAGCACGCCGCTGGACCAGTTGCTGCAAGGCATTCGTCAGCGGCGTAACACGCTGGTGCACCATTTCGGCTTGACGCTGCCCTCCTTCGACCTGGACTTCAACGAGCAGTGCGCAATCGACGAGTTCTGTTTTTGCGTCTATGAAGTCCCACTGGTTCGGGCGACGTTCAGCAACTCGCGGATGGCGGTGGACCAACGTCAGGTCAGCAGCGTGGACGGTGGGGTTCCGGGCGTGCCGGAGCGCAACGAAGACCAGTGGGTGTGGTTCGATCTCGATCACTCAATCCTCAGCGACGGCACCGTCGAACCGGTCAGCGCGCAAGACCTGATTCTTGAACGCATGAGCCGGGCCTTCCAGCGGACCGGCCCGCAATTCATCGGTTTGCAGGAAAGCAAGGCCATCCTCGGATGGCTCGAAACCGAACAGCCGGAGCTGGCCCAAGAGCTGCAACGCACCCTGCCCTTGACCCGGTTCGCGGCGGTATTGCAGCGCTTGTCGGCGGAGCTGGTATCGCTGCGCTCGGTGCGCCCGATTGCCGAGACCTTGATCGAACAGGGCCAGCACGAGCGCGATTTGAACGCCCTCACCGATTACGTGCGCATCGCGTTAAAGGCACAGATTTGCCATCAGCATGCCGAACACGGCGCGCTCAACGCGTGGCTGGTCACCCCGGAAACCGAAGTGCTGCTGCGTGATTCGCTGCGCCAAACCCAGAACGAAGCCTATTTCGCCCTCGAACCCGAAGTGGGCAGCGTCCTTCTGGAACAGCTGCGTAACGCGTTCCCGTTGCGCGCCAAGCCGGCCCCGGTGTTGCTGGTCGCCCAAGACCTGCGCAGCCCGCTCCATGGCTTGCTCAACGATGAATTCAATCATGTTCCGGTGTTGTCCTTCGCCGAGCTGCTGTCCACGGTGCAAGTGCTGGTGCTGGGGCGAATCGATCTGGAAGAGGCGCAGGCCATGATGGCTTGACGGAGCAGCGCAATGAAACCCGAAATGATGTACGAACTGCGTGTCCTCACCGGCCTGCACCGTGGCGCGGCCCTGCCGTTGACCGGCGGCGAATGGGAAATCGGCTCAGCCAACAGCGCCGATCTGGCGTTGTACGACCCCGGCATCAAGGGCCGTCACTGCCTGCTGCGGCGAGTAGAGGGCACGTGGTCACTGGCGCGCAAGGACGGCGCCGTCACCGACAGCGAGGGGCACAAGGTCGATGCCATCGTCACGTTGCAGCCAGGAACGCCGTTCGGCCTCAATGGGGTGTGGTTGTCGGTGGTCAGTGCCAATACCGAGTGGCCGGAACAGGACGACGAAGAGCCGCCAGCCACGCCCGCCGCCTCGACGGAACCGGTTGCCGTCACCGACCAGCCGACGCCACGGCCACCAGCGGCACGCCGCTCGCTGCTGGGCCCGCTGC
Source organism: Pseudomonas sp. NPDC086278 (assembly GCF_050280905.1). Classification (NCBI taxonomy): domain Bacteria; kingdom Pseudomonadati; phylum Pseudomonadota; class Gammaproteobacteria; order Pseudomonadales; family Pseudomonadaceae; genus Pseudomonas; species Pseudomonas sp. NPDC086278. The sequence goes on along the minus strand of NZ_JBNNWE010000020.1, from coordinate 65,694 downwards.
TGATGTTCGGCGCGCTGCTGATCTTTATGGGGGCGCTGTTCTGGGCGTTCACGGGGCAGGAGCCGCCAGTCGTCAAACCCGTACCGGGCCGCACCGTCCTCAAGGATTCCGCCGCGGTGCATGAAGTGCTGGAGCGAATGCTCAAGGAGCGCGAGCTACAGAGTCGCATCAACATCGTCGACGAACAGGGCAAAGTCTTTCTGCATGGACGCTTCGAGGAGGACGATTTATTGCAATCCACCGAACGCATGCTGATGCGTTTCGAACAGCAATTCGAGAGCCCGATGCAGGTGCTCAGTGCCCTGCCCCAAGCCACCCCGCTGTTGCCGTTCAGCATCGTGCAAATCAGCAACACGCGGCTGCCGAACGTGCTGACCAGTGACGGTCGCCGGCTGTTTCTCGGCGATGAAGTCGACGGCGTGCGATTAGTCGATATCACCGATCACCGGGTGGTGTTCGAAGGTGATCAACGCATTGAGGTGAGCTGGTAATGCAGGCCGATCTGGATAACCTCGCCGATTGGCACCAGCACCACCAACGGCGCATGGAAGGCTGTCGTCCGGTGGACATTCACGGCCGCATTGCCGGCGTCAACGGCATCCTGTTGCACAGTCGCATGCCCTTGGCGCGGATTGGCGATTTGTGCCATGTGCAGCGCACCGATGACACCCAGGTGATGGCTGAAATCGTCGGTTTTGATCGTCAGCACACATTACTCGCAGCGCTAGGCCCGCTTGAAGGGATCGCCATCGGTGCGCGGGTGACACCGCTGTTCCAGCCCCATGGTTTGCTGGTGGGCGACCAGTTGCTCGGGACTGTCCTCGATGGCTTTGGCCGGGCGCTGAGCGGCGAAGGCCCCGAGGCATTCGCGCCAGCCGGCACGGTCGGCGCATTACCGGTGATCCGTGACGCCCCGATGGCCACCGAACGGCCTCGCATCGACACGCCGCTGACCACCGGGCTGCGCGCGATTGACGGGCTGCTGACGCTGGGCGAAGGCCAGCGCGTGGGGATCTTCGCCGGCGCCGGTTGCGGCAAAACCACCCTGCTCGCCGAGCTGGCGCGCAATACCCCGTGCCACGCCATCGTGTTTGGCCTGATTGGCGAGCGCGGCCGTGAGCTGAGGGAGTTTCTGGACTTTGAACTGGACGCCGAGCTACGCAGCCGCACCGTTCTGGTCTGCGCCACGTCCGACCGCAGCAGCATGGAGCGGGCCCGGGCCGCCTTCACCGCGACAGCCATCGCCGAAGGCTTTCGCCAGCAGGGCAAATCGACCCTGCTGATCATCGACTCCCTGACTCGTTTCGCCCGCGCACAGCGCGAAATCGGCCTGGCCAGCGGTGAACCCGCCGGACGTGGAGGCTTGCCACCCTCCGTCTACGGCTTGCTGCCACGCCTGGTGGAACGTGCCGGACGCACCAATCAAGGGGTCATCACCGCGCTCTATTCGGTGCTGATCGAGCAAGACTCGATGAACGACCCGGTGGCCGACGAGGTGCGCTCCTTGCTGGATGGCCACATCGTGCTGTCACGCCGACTCGCCGAGCGCGGTCACTACCCGGCGGTGGACGTCCTCGCCAGCCTCAGCCGAACAATGAGCAATGTGGTGGGAACCGAACAGCAACACAGTGCCACTCAGCTTCGTCGACTGATGGCGGCTTATCAGCAGGTAGAGATGTTGATCAAGCTCGGCGAGTACCAACCGGGCAACGACCCTTTGACCGATTGCGCGGTGGATTCACGCGCACGGATCGACGGCTTCTTGCAGCAATCGTTGCATGACCCGGTGCCCTTCGACGAAACCCTCGACCACCTCTCACAGGTAACTGCCGATGTCCCACTCTGATGCTGACTCGCAGGTTCCAGCCAACGATCCGTTACTGACCGACCTGTTACCCACCCTCGACGTGCTGGCACCGATTCGTCGTCATCGGCTAACCATGGCCGAACAGGCCTGGCAACGCCATTACAGTGTGCTCACGGCCCTGCGCTCGCGCCTGGCGGAGATGACTGACCAATTACTGCAGCTGCAAGACAGCCAGCGCGCGGCGCGCCAGCAGCAACGTGACGAGCACCTCAACCGGTGCCTGGCGCTTCGTGAAATGAATGAATGGCTGGCCGTCGAACAACAGGCGCTGCGCCAGATCGAGCGCTTCGAGCAAAACCTCAAGAACTTGCAGGTGGAATGCCGGCAGCAGCAACACTGGACAGACGAAAGCCAGCAGCAACTGCGCCGCCGTCAACGCGACATGGAAAAACTCGATTACCTCCTCGACCTTTCGCGAGCGGTGTCATGAACCCACGTCATCCGCTGCACAAACCGACTGTCCGCCCAGCCGAGCCCCCGCGTGCGCGAAGCGAGGACGGCGCTACGTCCGGGGCCGTGCGCCATGAACGTTCCCGCGACTGGCGCAATGAAACGTGCGATGAAAGCGCCAGTTTCGAACAGTTGCTGTCACCGCCAGACAGCTTCGGCCAACCGACCCTGGCGGATTTTTCCGACGACGGCTTCGCTGACCGCCAAGAGCAGGGACAAGGGCAGCCGGGCGGCGGCAGCGCGATGCCGAACAATCGCTCCACGGCGTTATGGGAGACCTTGCTCCAGCGTCTGGAAGAGCGTCTCGCGGCGATGGACGACGGGCAGATTGAAGTGCAGCTGGAACTGCCGAATATGGGGCGGATTTCGATGCGCGTCGTGCCGCGTGGCGATGGCCTGGACATAGCGCTGCGCTTTGCCGAGGACAGCGCCTGGGAACATTGCCTGGCACACCAGCAGGCCAGCGCGACATGGCTGAGCAAGCAACTGGGGCGCCTGGTCAACCTCACGCTGCACCGCGAGGTGCATTGAGATGGGCGTCCAGGCCCTGCAACTTCGCTCGATGTCCAGCGCAGAAGCGAACGCCCGTGAGCGTTTGGGCGTCGGGCTGTGCCTGACGCTGACGCAACCTCACCCGGCAACGCTGAGTCTGCGCCTCTCCCCCGCGCCGTTCAGCACTGCGCCGGCGAACGGCGTGGACTGCGCTTGCGGACGGTTATGGCTGGACGACGCGCAGGCTCTGCTCAGCCAACTCTCCAGTTGCCCGGCGATCATCGCTGAGCCACTGACTGAGCTGCCGGACACTGATTGGTACTGGCCGCTGTACAACCAATACCTGGCACCGGAATTACAACAGGTGCTCAACCCCGTGCGTCCTGTGGCAGCAAAGCCCGGCCCGGGCCTGGACTGCCTGATAGAGCTGAAAACCGCCCAGGGTCACCGGCACCTCAGCCAGGCGCGGATAGCCTCAGAGGTGTTGCTGAAGTTGCTGGATCAGGGGCAATGGCATCCCTTGCCTCAGGCTCCCATCGCTGATTGGCCGTTGCGCCTGCCCCTTGTGCTCGGGCGCTGCCCGCTCAGTACCGCACAACTGGCGTCGTTGCGGCATGGCGACGTGGTGCTGGCCGAGCAACCGCTGTTTTCCCCCGAAGGCTTGGGCAGCTTGCAGGTCGGCGCCTGTCGCCTGCATCTGCGCCTGATACCGGGAGCCACGACGCGTTTCACTCTTATCGAACAGGAAGACCTGCCCATGAATGCCTCGCCAGATACGTTCTCCGTCGACGACAGTGAGCTCTCGACGCTGCTGACGTCGCCGCCTGAGCCCTTTAATCAAGATCAGGATCAGGATCAGGCATCCGCTGACGATGACTCAGCCCATCGTTTCGACGACTTGCCGCTGAACCTGACGTTGCGCGCCGGCCACCTGACATTGAGCCTCGGCCAATTGCGCCAGCTTGGCGTGGGCTCGGTGCTGAGCTTTGTCGGCTGCACACCCGGCCATGCGCAACTGTGTCAGGGAGAACGCGTGCTGGCCAACGGCGAGCTGGTGAACATTGACGGACGTCTCGGCCTGCAAATCACTGCGCTGGAAGCGTTACGGTGAACCTGCAAAACGTTGACCCGCTGACGCTGGCGCTATTTCTCGGCGCCCTGTCGCTGGTGCCGCTGTTGATGATGATTTGCACCGCATTTCTGAAAATCTCCATGGTGTTGCTGATCACGCGTAATGCCATCGGCGTACAACAGGCGCCGCCGAATATGGCGTTGTACGGGATTGCGCTGGCGGCAACGCTATTCATCATGGCCCCGGTGTTCAGCGATATGGGTCACCGTTTCAAGCAACTGCCCGAGCGCATGGAAAACGTCGAGGCGATGCAGGCGGCGGCGACGCAAGTGCTGGAGCCGTTGCGGCTGTTCATGGCGCGCAACGTCAATCCGGACATCCAGACCCACCTGCTCGAAAACACCCAACGCATGTGGCCGCCGGAGATGTCGGCGAACGCCAGCCGTGACGACTTGCTGCTGATCGTGCCCGCCTTCGTGCTCTCGGAGCTGCAAGCCGGGTTCCAGATCGGCTTCCTGATCTACGTGCCGTTCATCGTCATCGACCTGATCGTGTCCAACATCCTGCTGGCACTGGGCATGCAGATGGTCGCGCCAATGACCATTTCCCTGCCCTTGAAAATTTTGCTCTTTGTGCTGGTGGACGGCTGGACACGGCTGCTCGACGGGCTGTTCTACAGCTACCTGTGAGGGCTCCATGGATACGTTGACCCTGTTCAAGCAAGGCATGTTGCTGGTGGTGGTGCTGTCGGCGCCGGCGTTGATCGTGGCGGTGGTCGTGGGTGTGTTGACGTCGCTGTTGCAAGCGGTCATGCAGTTGCAGGACCAGACGCTGCCCTTCGCCATAAAACTGGTGGCGGTGGGCATCGCACTGGCGCTGACCGGGCGCTGGATCGGTGTCGAGTTGATCCAGCTGACTCAGCTGGCATTCGGCATGATCGCGCAGACGAGGGCCTGAAATGTACGCCGCGGCCTTCCCCGAAATCTCCCAATCGATCATCGCCCTGACCCTGGGCATGGCGCGTTTGTACCCGTGCCTGTTATTGGTGCCGGCGTTCGCCTTCCGCGAAATCAAAGGCATGCTGCGCAACGCCATCGTGCTGGCCCTGGCGTTGATTCCGATGCCGGGCATCCGCGCCAGCCTGGCGGGCCAATCGCTCGACTGGCTGGCGCTGGGAGGGCTGGTGCTCAAGGAAAGCATCATCGGCCTGCTGCTGGGTTTGCTGCTGGCCATGCCGTTCTGGATGTTCGAGTCGGTGGGCTGCCTGTTTGATAACCAGCGCGGCGCACTGATTGGCGGGCAGATCAACCCCGCGCTCGGCGACAACACGTCCGAGCTGGGCCACATGTTCAAGCAATTGCTGATTCTGTTGCTGATTCTCGGTGGCGGTTATTCCAGCCTGACCCAGATCATCTGGGACAGCTACGCGATCTGGCCAGCCAACCAGTGGCTGCCAATGCCCACCGCTGACGGCCTGAATGTTTACCTCGCGCTGGTGGCCAGCATGTTTCGCTTCATGGTGTTGTACGCCGCACCGCTGGTGGGGCTGTTGCTGCTGATCGAATTCGGGATGGCGATCCTGAGTCTGTACAGCCCGCAATTGCAGGTGTCGACGTTGGCAATGCCGGCCAAGAGTCTGCTGGGGCTGCTGTTTCTTGTGCTGTATTTGCCGATGCTGTGTTGGCTGGGCAGCAGCCAGCTGGCGCAACTGAGCGATTTGAAGCATCTGCTGCCGCTGATGCTGACACCCGCGCCGTGATGAATCGGCCTGATCACTGCCCTCGACATCCCCACACAGAGGTTGGCCCGTGAGCGAAAAAACCGAAGAGCCCACCCACAAAAAACTTGAGGACGCACGCAAGAAGGGCCAGGTCGGGCAAAGCCAGGACGTGCCCAAGCTGTTTATTTTTGCGGCGCTCCTGGAGCTGATTCTCGGCCTCGCCGACGGTGGCATCGACCGGCTCAAGGCGCTGGTCGCCCTGCCCCTGACCCAACTGAACCGGCCTTTTGGCGCGGGGCTCGGCGAGGTGCTGACCAAATCAGGATGGGACTTGCTGTTGTTCATGTTGCCCGTGCTGGGTATTGCCGTGGTGATGCGCCTGATTGGCGGCTGGGTTCAGTTCGGCCTGTTGTTCGCGCCCGAAACGCTGAAACTGGACTTCGAACGGCTCAACCCGCTGAACCAGTTCAAGCAGATGTTTTCATCCCGCCAGCTGTTCAACCTGCTCAACAGCGTGTGCAAAGCGGTGCTGATCAGCGTGGTGTTGTACCTGGTGTTACCCCCGGCGCTGGGGGATCTGATCGGACTGGCCAACACCGACCTGGACCGTTACTGGCACGCGATGATCGCCTTGTTCACCCACCTCTCGCGCGTTTGCCTGGGGGTGCTGCTGGTGTTGGCCGTGATCGACTTCGCACTGCAAAAATACTTCTTCCTCAAGGGCCAGCGAATGAGCCACGAAGACGTGCGCAAGGAATACAAGCAGATGGAAGGCGACCCGCACATGAAGTCGCACCGCCGCTCGTTAGCGCTGGAACTGACCCAGCAACCGTCAAGCGGCACTCCGGCGTCGGCCCCCGTCGAAGAAGCGGACCTGCTGCTGGTCAACCCGACTCACTTCGCGGTCGCGCTGTATTACCGCCCGCAGATCACGCCGCTGCCGCGCATCCTCTGCAAGGGACTGGACGCCGAGGCCCGTGAGCTGATCGACCGCGCCCGGCAGGCCGGCGTCCCGGTGATCCGCTTCGTCTGGCTGGCGCGCACGCTCTACCGCACCGACGTCGGGCGTTTCATCCCCCGTGAGACGCTGCAAGCCGTTGCTCAGGTTTATCGCTTGTTGCGCGAACTCGACGAGCACGCGAACAAGGAGCTGATAGAAATGCCGGGGGCACCTTACTGAGTCCGGCCGGGAACCAATCCACGCGCGATGCCACTCAGCGTGCAGGGTTCTTTCCTTAACGTTTCAGGCGGGTGCAACGAGCTCGCCCTGATGGTCGATGACTCGGAGCTAAAGCATGGAAACAATCAGTTCGACTCAAACATCCGCCCCGCTCGCCCTGTCCACCGACGGCATGCAAGGCAGCAGCGGTAGCAACCCGCTGGGGCTACAGCAAACAGACGCGCAGCCGACGCAGCGCAGTTCTCATTCGTTAATCAACTTCTTCAAGAATAAATTCGGCAGGTCCAGCGATCGCAATCTGGTCCAGGTCAACGCCCAGCCGAGCCAGCGAATGCAAGCGCCGACCGGGGCCGGCGATGGCAACCGCAACGCGGTCAACCCGCAAAATGCCGCGCCGGCAGCGCCACGCCAGCCCGTTGCGCCAGGTGCGCAATTGAACGACCAGGCCAACCAGATCCAGCGTCAGGTTGCCGTCAACGATACGCCCGCCAGGGTGCAGTTGGGCGCTGGCGGAGCAGCAGACTTTCAAGAATTCAAACCGGCAGTCGTCGGCACTGTCCTGAAGGACGCCTTGGGCCGGCCGGGCCAGACTTATCAGCATGCATTCAGTGCCAATAATCGCCAGGATCATGTGCTGCTCGAACAACAAGGGCATGTTCTGCATGTGAAGCAAACGCCTGCCGCGTTGATCTCGCTGAGGAGCAGCCAGCCTGAAGGCGCGGCCAACCAGAATGGCCAGCAGGTGGCGATGCTGCAGCAGGCCGATGCCACGTCTGTCAACGTTACGCACAATGGACAGCAGCGCCTCGCGCCGGACGGGCAAGCTCTACCGCCTCTGGAAACCATAGGACGCGCCCACGAAGGCCACCTCACCGGTATTCATCAGGAACGCGATGGCGTTGCGCTGCGCCTGCATCAAAACGAGCTTTACGCGTCAGAACGACCGGGTGATGCCTGGAAACCTCTGGCGTCCGGTGATCTGAAGTTCACCCAGATCGCCGCACAGGGCAACGGCAAACTCTTCGGTCAATCCGGCGATAACCTGATCGACCTCTCCAGCCACGACACCCCGACTGTGAACGTCCCACAGCTCAAAGCCTTCGCGGTCAACCCGTCCAATCATGCCGTGACCTTGAGCGGTGACCACTCCCAGACTCTGCAACTGTTTGACTTCAACCAGCCGCAACCTGCGAGCGCCGTCAACAAGACCCTGGAACTCAACGGCGGCCAGGCCGAACCGAAAAGCATCGGTTTCAGTCATGAGCGGTTGTTTGTCAGTGACACCGAAGGTCGGCTGTACAGCGCGAGCTACGCCGATATGACGAGCAACGCTGCTGTGCTGCCGTTGATGCCGGAGCAAAACTTTCAACCCGACGGCGAACGCCTCGGTGGCGACAAACAGGTGACGGGTTTTCTCAGTGGCAACAACGGCAATGTGCATGCGTTGATCCGTGACAGCAACGGGCAAACTCATAGCCATGCCCTCAATGAACCGGCGCAGCGCCTGGGGGGTGGCTGGAACCTGAGTGATGTTTCAGTGGTGGTCAATAACCGCGATCTGCCACCCGATACGAGCGTTAGCCAGTTTAATACCGTCGACCTCGGCCACTTGGGCAAGATCGGCATCGCCGGTGGCCAGGTCAAGCGCTGGGACGCCACCACCGAGGAGTGGAAAGACACCGGCATCAAGGATGTTTCACACTTGCTGCGAGGGCTGGATGGCAAGGCTTACGTGGTGCACGAAGGCACGGTGAAAAAGCTCGACGTCAAACCCGTGCACGCTCAATTCGCGGTAGATGGCAATCACGCGTTGAAGCAGGCGCCCTCCTCCAACGAGGTCTCGATAGGGGAAAAACTTCCAGGGCTGGATAACCGCGTCGTGAAGGCTGCCGCCATGCTCAACGAAAAGGAATTCGTGACGCTCGACGATAAGGGCACGCTCACCGCACACCACAAAAAAGGTGCGCCCACCGAAGTGAACAAGCTCAACTTCGAGGTGGGCTATCTGGCCATAGGTGCGGACGGGACGTTGTATGCAAAGTCCGCCGCGGGTGATTTGCACATGATGCACCCCAACAACTGGCGGGCCGATCAGGACGAGGCCCGTCCCGACGCGCCCTGGACAAAAGCCAATACCCCGGACGATCGTAAACTGGAAAGTATCCGTACCGGCAATGACAACACGCTGACGGCGAAACTCGAGGGCGGACCACCGGACGAACCCTTGATAAATGTTAAAGACGGGCACTGGAAACAGTTGCCTGCCAGTAATCCGACAGACCAGAAAAAAACGCCCGACCTGTTCGACCGCCTGGGCAATGCGGAGCATGCCAAACGCATTCCCGGCACCGGCCTGACGGGGCGAGTCACCACCGAGTGGATGGGGCGCGGCGCTTCGGGTGGCAATGTCATGTCGACCAACCGGGAGTTCGTCAAGGCTCACATTTTCGATCCGCATGGAAAAATCCCAAGGCCCGTCCAGTATGGCGCTGACAATATTCAGCATCGGTATCAGGGGCGCGATGGACTGGCCCCGGTGTACAAGCAAGAGGGAGAGTTGCTTAAAAAACTGGATGACCTAGCCAAAAAACCTCCCGCGGCTCCGGGACAGGACATGCAGTCGGTTATTGGCCGACTCGACAGGCTGGGCCCTGAAGGTGCCGAGCTGAAAAACCAACTGGAAACCTTTCGTGGCGAGCTGGAAGACAGCAGCTATCGCGCCACTCGGTATTTGGGCGAGCAACATGGCAAGTCGAGGCTGCTGCATCAGAACGAGGGGGTACTGAACAAACAGGGTGAAGTGTCGGCGCCTTCGCACCGAAGGGACATGCAATCGAAGCTCCATCATGCCGCAGATAAAATCAATCCCAAAAGCACCGGGAGTGACATGCTCCAGGATACGCTGCACGCCGTTAACCATGTGGCACCGTCGGCTGCAAACCCCACCGCTCATTTAATCGTGAAAATGCACGACAACGGGATGAGGATCTCCCATCAGAAGGAACAGGTGCCTTTTGGACAACGCCGAGACCGCGGCGACGATCAGGCCCTGATCAAATCGCGAGTGGCGTTGGACCTCGTTACGCTGGATAAACTCGGCCCGCTGCTGGAAAGAACCAAGGACCTCCGGCCGGGAGATCAGGAAGGCATAAAAAACCTGCTCAAAGATCAGCGGCTTCTGGCCAAGGAGTACGACAACAACCCGATCAAAGTGGTCACTGACGCGGGTGAAACCAACCATGTCGGGCTTGAAGCCCACTACGATGCCATCAAGTCCTTCACCAAGGGTTTCAGTAACGAAAACAGCGCCACCTACACCAGTTTTCGCGCGGCGACCGGTAGCAAGACAAAGGTCGAAACGGAAGAGAATTTCAAAAACGAGCTCAACCGCCTGGAGCCCGGCGAATCACTCACCATGCAACGCGGCTATGGTGCAAACCTCAGCGCACCGTTCGTTGGCATCCTCAGTAAGGCGGTCGGCCCATTTCCCAGTGCCTCCGTTGGCGCCTCACGCAATTACTCACTCTCGGCTTCGCGTGCCGAGGACGGCATTACGATCACGTTGCAACGCGATGGCATCGGGTCGGCGACTGGCGGTGTCGGGGCCAGCAAAGACTTCTTGCCGGGCATGGTCGGTCATGAAAATTATGGGTTGGGCATTGGCCAGCGAACCCTGACGCCACAGGTGCGTTTTGGCGCCGACGTCACCGCGTCCGCCAGCGCCACGCAGCGGGAAGCGATGACATTCACGGTGCCCAATGAAGAAATTGGCCAGTTTAGCCACGACCTTTTCAACGGCAAAATGAATCCCATGGAGTTGATGAAAAAAGTCCAGGACTCCTCAACCCAACAAGGCCGCCTGGTCAATGTCGATGTCAATGCCGGCATCAATGCGGAGGTTCGCGGCGGTATGGACCTGACGAGCGCAGGCGCCAATCCGTCGTCGAGCACCCGTGCCGGATTGGCCGCCGGTGCTTCCGTCAATCTGTTGAACTACAACAGCCAGGCAACCGAAAAGCACACGTACAAGGGCGATACGCTGGAAAACAGTCATAACCGACCTCGCGCATTCACCAGCGCCTCGGCGTCGGCATCTTTAAAAGCCACGCTGGCGGGTGGTCACAAGTCAGAGCACACCCAGCAAGGGATTGGCATTTCGTTAGGCGGCGGCGTGACGGCCAAGGTCGACAACAAGACCACCAAAGTCGGCAATGTCACCTACAAGCAAGCTGAACCGCTGACTGCCGACAACCTCAGCAAGCTGAGTAAAAGTCTGGGTGCCGCGTTCAAGGACCCCGCCTCGCAACGAGAGCTGGCCCGCCTGGCCGACCGCACCCAGCCAGAGTATGTCGGCGCTAGCCCCAAGGACGCGCTGAACACCCATCTGCAAGGCCTTGAGCATCACTTCTCGAACAAGGCGCCAGATAGCGAAGAACGGTACGCGGCGTTGCGCGAGCTGAGAAACAGTACCGTTCAACAAGCCGCTGCCGAGCAGAATCGCAGCTTGGTCGTGAGCGCCGGCTTTGCTACCAATTACACCGACTTGTCTCGTCTGAACCACCAAGGCGTTGCCTCCAAGCTGTTGAGCCTGGCCAGCCCGTATCATTCGCCAAGCAATGCCGAACATGTCGCTGACCTGCTGCTAAGAGCACCCAACCTCAAGACTGCCATCGAACGGATGCAGGCTACCAACGGAACCGAAGGCAAGGTCGAGCTGGAGCTCAAGGATGATGTCAAAGACCGTATAAATGCCGGTATTCACGACGGCACGCTGACGCAGAAAGGTATTGATTCTCTGACGGCGGACCGCAGCAACATGCGGATCAAATCCATTACCGTGTCACGCAACGTCGGCAAGCAAGAGAGCTTCACTTCGCCGTTGCCATTGGTCAGCTACTCCAGCGCCGCCTCAGTGAGCGAAACCAAGACACTCGGCAAAATCGAGTTCAGCTATGGCAGGGACCAAAACAATCCAAAGGGAAGCACCATCTCGGGTGAAATTGGCAAACCGACAACGAACCAGAAGGCGACCATGGCGGGACTGAAAAACGAGGGCATGCAATTCAAGAGCTGATCTTGGGTTGAAACACATTCGCCCCGCCCCACAAGGGCGGGGTTTGCGTTTTTCAAGGAGACTTTCATGCGCCCTGCATTTTACGCCCTCGACACCTTCCCGGCCCTGGCCAACCTGGCGGCTAACTGGCAACTGATGCAACAAGAACTGCTGGACTTGCAGGCCCCGCTGCTGGATATCGACCGCACCGACAAGGATCACCAGCAAGTTCACGGCGAAGTCATCGCGCACCTGAATCAGGGCGGCCACTATGGCTGGCTCAAGGGTTGGGGGGATGCCGGCGGCAATCGTGACTGGGTGCAATACCCTCTGATGTTCAGGGATCAGCCGATCGCCCCGGCCCTGGCCGCGCTGCCCAAAACGCTGGCGCTGCTGAGTGCCGTAAGCGGAGTGAAAGTGGCGGCTCTGGCGCGTCTGGAACCGCACTCATGGCTGAGCACCCACCGTCACCCCGAGGTGCTGGATGAGGGGTTGTTGCAAATGCACCTGACCCTGGGCGCCGCGTCCGACCGCAACTACGCCTACCTCAACGTCGCGGGGGAATTTCATCAGCACCATTGCGGCGCGGCCGTGATCTTCGACGGTTCCCAGGATCACTTTGTGGTCAATGCCAGCGATGCACCGCGAACGATTCTTTACCTGGAGTTTGAACAGGCACGCCTGACCCTCGACACCGCTGTGCAGTAGCGACAAAAAAAGGGCTCATCATTCGATGAGCCCTTGATGTTTCAGTGATTACACATGACTAGCGGGTCTTGTCGCCCGCGGCTTCGAGCAAGCGGTCGGCGATAATCCGCACGATCCAGAACGCCGTCACGGCCGCCGCTGCGTTGACCTGGTCAGTACCGGCATTTCGCTGGAAGTCAGTCTCCAGGCTGTCGACGTGTGCCGCCAGATCGAAGCGTCCATGAAGGCGCTCCGGTGGTTTGCCCAAGGTGGTGTGCAAAGAGTCGCTGACCATGCCAATCGCTTGCCTGAACGCCTGGCACTGAGCGGGATCGAGGTAACCATCGCCCTGGACCAGACTGCGCCAACTGTCCGCCGAAAAGTCATTGTCAGCCCGTTCAGAACTCATTTCAGTCGTCCTCCACCCTCACCGCCAGCCTCAGCGCCGCCCCCAGCTCCAGCCGCAGGTGTGCCAAACGTTTCCGGGTGGCTGTCCATGAACTGGCCGATCATCTCCAGCAACTCCTTGAGCTTGTCGTCCTGAGACACTTGGCCGCCGCCATCGCCGGTGGGGCTGATGGATTTATCCAGCGAACCTTCGCCCAGGCTTTTCAGCAAGGTATTGGCCTGCTCTTCAACACTTGAGCCACCGTCCGCACCACCGGCGCCTGATGCACCTTTTGCGCCACCAAGCCCTGAAACGCCGCCGTTTTCGGCGGATTTATTGCCGTCGGCACCCTTGGACCCGTCCCCACCGAGAATCTTCTCGAACAGTGCCATGAGCACCTGAGTCAGAATGTCCTTGGCGGATCCGCCCCCCGTACCATCGGCGGATTTCTCGTCCTGGCCGGGCTTGTCGTCTTCACCCTTGAGGCTTTTCAGCAAGTCTTCACCGGAGTTCTTGCCGGCACCGGCCGCACCGCCAGCACCACCAGCGCCGCCGCCCTTGTCCGAGGACGACCCCAACAACATGTCGGCCAGCATGCCGGCGAGTTCCTGAAGTCCCGACTGGCCGCTCGTGGCGCCTTTGGCTCCTTGCTCAGGCGCCGCGCCACCGCCCGCGAGGCCTACAAGACTCTGTGATGAACCGGAAAGTACACTCATGTCTGCCATTTGCTTCGCACCTCATTTCTGAAATTGTCCGAAAGCGACCACCTTCATCGCTACACCTGTTGGCCAATGTCCGGCAGCACGCGCCGGAAATTCCAAAGGGTCACCGTCACTGAGTGGTCCATGGGACCAGGTGGTTCCTTCGAACGTCAGCTGATTACCCGGACGAGCTCGGTACGCGTGGCTTGCGCCTGTGCGATGAAACCCTGGACGAGGTCGCAAAACCGCTGTTCGTCAAGTTGCGCCAGCGCATGTTGGGTGCACAGGCGCACATCCTGCTGGTCCAGCGCCAGCCAGCAGCCATGCAGGTTGGCCACATCAAAGTTCATGCTCAGCAGGCGTTGCATGTTGTTCGGCCCAGGGCGCAAACCTCCCAGTCGACAATGCAAGATGACACCGTCGCTGTGGTCCGGGACCTCGATGACAACCGCCTGCTGCTGCGCACTGTCATTCAACGCGCACACGCCATCTTGAAGGTTTAAAGGAACACCCAGTTGCGCGCCCAAATGGGCAATGAAACGCTGGATGTCCGGTCGGGAGTTCGCCATGTAATGCTCCTCAGGTTGAAGTCGCCAAGCTGATGCCGGCTTGCAGCCTGAGTGGAGAAAACAGGGAGGAGAGTTCCGCCCTGAATAATTTTTCTGAAGTCAGCACCTCAACCCGGCCAGCGACAACAGTTGCGAAACCAACGATTGCAGCTGAGCGCTTTGACAGGTGTGATCCAGCTCGTGCCAGACCACAAACGTTCGCCGGCTATCGAGACAGATGTAGTAACCCTCGTACGATTCGGCGTTTTCAAAACGTCGTCTAAGCGTTTCCGAAAACAGGTCGGGACGCTGCGCCTGACGCTCGATATTGAGCATCAATGCCCAGCCCAGACTTTCCTGGCGACAGACAAACTCGATACCCGGCGCCCATTGCCATTTGCTGGCGCGTTTTTCACTTACCTGATTAAGGAAGCGCTGCTGATCACTCATTTGCAGGGTAGATTCAGTCATTGAGAGATACCGTACTGTATTCGCCACCTCCGTCACGCAGTACCGGAGACCACCACACGCTCAACCCTGGTTTGTCGGCCTCATAAGGCGGACAGTTTTGTGCCGTACAGGAAGTGTCTGGCGTAACAGCACAACCATTCAAACAAAGCAGACTGATCACCAGGACTGCGGCATAAGAGAACTTCATAGCTTCACCTTCCTTGTTTGTTTTTGAACACCCTACTCTGTCGCGGAGCAACGTTTATGGACTGCGCGCCCCGTCACCGGGCGTCGCGCTACTGTGTCTTGCTATCCCACCCTTAGCGTTCGGGCAACATCGACATCCGTGCCGGAGCACCGGGGGTCGAAGGCATTGCCACGGGCCGCGTGGCGACGAAAATCTCTGTCGACTCACCCGGCTGGATCTGAAATTGCGGGGCAGCAGTGACCGCCAGTGTTTGCGGTCCCGCGCACATGGTTGGCGAAAGGTATTGCGGTTTGTCGCTGATGTTTTTGATCACACCCACCGCCACCGTAAATCGCTCCGCGCTGAACCACTGCATGCGCTCTCGATCCAGTGCAAACGAAGCGTTCACTTTGCACAAATCGTGCAGCGCGACGCCGGAAGATGCCGGTTTGATGTTGCTGGAAATCCGCCCCCGGACCAGGTCTGCGAACGTCGTACCGATTTGCGCGCGCAAATCCGCTGCTTGCCCCGGTTGCCTGCCCGAGGCCAGTGCGCTGTCCAGCTGAGCGCGATTTTCGCTGGCGACGTAACGTGACGGGTCGACCTGATCGCCGATCAGCCGAGGGGTCAGAATGAACAAGCGCTCGCGCCGGGACACTTCGCGTCGCGTCGAGGAAAACAACGACCCGATCAGCGGCAGTTTCCCCAGGAATGGCACCTGGTCCTTATGGTCGCCGCGCTCATCGACATGGAAGCCGCCGATGACCAGCGAGCGGTTCTCACTGACCACCGCCTGCGTGCTGACCGTGCCGCGCTTTACCGTCGGGGTTTGCTGGTCGGCTTGTTGTTCCAGCTGGCCGTCTTCGATATCGACAATCAACTGAAAACGATTGTGCTGCTCCCCCGGAATCGTGCGGGGAATCACCTGCAGGCTGGTGCCCGCCGTGATGGGCATGATGTCGGCGACACGCTCGCCGGTGGCCGTGATGTATTGGGTGCGACTGAAATCGATCACCGCCGGTTGGTTTTCCAGGGTCAGCACCGAAGGACGGGCAATCACCGAGGCGACGCCCTGCCCCTCCAGCGCCTGGATATCGGCGTAAAAGCGATCAAAGTCGCGAATGAACAACGTTGACGACCCGCTGCCAAGCAACGAGCTGCCAAAGTCCACGCCACCGGCTCGGGCCGACCAGCGAGAACCGAGGCTCTGCAACTGACTGCGATCGATATCAAGAATGATGGCGTCGATTTCCACCAGGTTACTGGGCAGGTCCAATTGCTCAATCAACTGCTGGTACTGCGCGCGTTTTTCCGGATCGTCGTAAATCAACACGGCGTTATTGCGCACATCCGCCGCCACCCGGCGCTTGCCACCGCCTCCGGTGGCGGGTTTGCCGCCGGACTGACCGTTGGCGGCCCCGGCAGCCAGATTCATGATTTTGCCCCGGGCCATATCGGCCATCCCTTGCAACGCCTCGACATTGGCTCTGGGATTCTGCGCCGAAGGCATGGGCGAGCGCTGGCTGTCCAACAGGCCTTCAAGAATGCCGGCCACGCCGGGGACAGTGATTTGCTGTTCGCGGTAGCTGATATGCCGGTCGGACACGGCGGCATACCGCAGTGGAAACATCATCACCTGCTGCTTTTCATCGGGCTTGACCTTTTCCTTGCTGAAGCTGCGGATAAACTCCACATAACGCGCCGGCCCGCTGACCAGGACCACGCCTTCATCAGGTAGCTCGCCCCAGCCGAAACGCTTGTCCAGCAAGCCTATATCGGTCAATGCCTGCTTCAGATCCGGGGCGGCGTCGGCGGACACTTCCAGACGCTGGGACACTTGCGCCGATTGCGGGCTCACGTACAGCTTGCCGTTGTAGAGGAACCACTGGAACTGATGCTCCAGCGCCAGGCGGTCAAGAAACGCCTCGGCGTTGGGCGCGCGCAGCTTGGCGTCCACCACGCCGCTGACGCCCCGCATGCTCAGACCGACGCCATAGGCATCGGCGAAGTCTTTGAGGACGGTTTCCAGCGGGGTTTGCGAGGCTTCATAGCCGTACGCCGATTGGCGCCAGTCTTCGGGCACTACTGCCTCTACCGGCCACGACAAGAGCGCCAACAGAGAAAACCCGCAGAGTTGCTTAAACATAAGGGCTTCCCAAGGTTGGGCGATGAACGGGACGAGACGGTGCGGTGCTGCGTTCGAGCATCACTTCCCAGACATCCCATTGATTGGCCAATTCTTCGAGGGCAGCGAGAATCACTGCCACATCGACAAATGTCAGGTAACGCATCAGGCACAGCCGCCGCTCCACCGGGTCAAGCGCCAGTGCAGCGCTGAAACGCCCCAGGCTGGGGCCGGACAGGTGCAAGGCGGCCTCCAGTCCGGCATCGTCTCCTCGCCATGCAGCACTCAGCACTGCAATGCACACCACGCCGCCTGGACGCCGCTGCAACCGAAACGATGCCTGATCGATCAACAACTTCAACTCGCTGTCGCCACTGTCTAGCCAGTGCAATAAGCTCAACTTCAGCTCAGCGGATTTCATTGATGATTGCCTTTGCCAGGTTGTGCTTGACCACGATCTCCTGGTTGGCAGCCCAACTGGCCGTTGAGGATTGGCGAATGGCGGAGTTGAAGGCGTGCCAGTCATCCGGGGAAAACGCATCCATATTGGTCGCGGCGGTGCCCAAGTCCTTTTGTGCCTGCTCGAAGTTGTTGTCGAGACGACGGCGCAGAGCGTCGGCAGAAATCATCGTAATTACTCCAGGTCCGAGAACTACTCACTGAGTGGCACTTCGCGAGAGTTGGTTCCATGGCATCGATCAATCAATCGCGCGATCGGCCGTCGCCCCCGGCCAGAAGGCGTCTGTGAGCGCGGTCCAGCTCAGGCTGAACTCGCCTTGTTCGGTGCGCAGGCAAAGCGTCTGCGGGGGCAACAACGGGTCTGCACGCAAGGTCCACGCCGCACTGGCCTGCTGCAACCTCTCGGCCGCCGGTTCGAACCAATCCGGATGGCAATAAAGCACGGCGGCGTCATCTTCCGGCTGCGCGGCGAGGAGTTGCTGCACCAGGGCACTGATGCGCGCTCCGTCCGTTTGCTCTGCCAGCAACTGCTGCAACGCCGTACCCACCAGCGCTTCTGCCGTAGCGGTGATGTTTTCCCACATCTGACGGCGTTGAAGCTGCCAGTTTTCCAACAGCGCATCGGCCTGACGCCAGACCTCGGCGACGGCCCCCTTCTGCGCATCTTCACGCAGACGATCGGCTTCCACGCGCGCACTCTCCAGCAGCGCATCGGCCTGCGCCTGCGCGTTCGCCAGCAATTGCTCGGCGAGCACACTGTCGCTGAGAATCTCGCGACGTAACACCAGGCCGTCAGGCAGAACCTGAAGTCGACTGAGGGTCAGGCTGCGATGGGTCAGCATGGGGCGGTCCTTCTGCAAATAGAGTAATGGCGTACCACGCGACCGCTTGCCACAAGGCCTCCAGCCGCGACGCGGGCAAATTGTCGAAAGCAACGCACTCGGCGTCTTCGATCCGGCGACGGTCAAAATGCAGGCGCAGGCGCTGCCAGACTGGCTCACCCACCCAGGCGCGCAACAGGCGCAAACCTTGCACGTGCGCAGCGCTGCCAGGCCATTGCGCCGGCAACCAGCGCCCCGGCTGTAATGCCCTGCCCAGCCGGCGACACCAAATCAGGTCGGCGGCGTCGAGGTCGGTCTCTCGCAGCGGGTCATTACCCGCACACACCTGCACCACCAGGTTCAAGACACGCGACCACTGCGCGGTGTTCAAACGCAGCAACGGCAACAAATTGGCTTGAGGTGTCGGCGGTAACGTCGCGGTGAGGCCCACATATCGATCGAGCCCGGCACTCGGGTGGCGTTGCAGCCATGCCCAAAGCTCAGGCCGCACCGGCGCGTCACCCAGACACCAACTCGAATCGGCGACGCGTGCTCCGCTCACCCACCATTGCACCCACGCCAACGCCTGCTCATCGCTGATGTTGAGCAAACTCATGAGGGATCGGGCGGCGGACGATTCGTCTCGCCGGTGGCACCCGTCAGGCGTTTGCGCCAGGCCGGGTTGATGGCGACCAGCCCGCCGAGCAGCATCAACAACGCCACAGCGCACAGGCCCCCGATCCACTGCCAGAATTGCAGACGTTCAGGCGTCAGGCTGAAGGGACCGATGTTGATGAGCTCTTCGGTTTCCAGATAGTCCTGCGCGGGCACGAAGATCACCGCAAGCTTCTTGTCATCGGCGCCATTCATGCCGGGAATACTGCTGGCCACCATGCGGCGGATGCGCGGCAATACGCTATCGGGGTCCAGCTCGGCCCGGTGCTTGATGAACACGGCGGCGGAGGCCGGCATTACCGGTTCACCCGGTGCAATGCGCTCGGGCAGCACGACGTGTACTCGCGCGACCACCACGCCATCGATCTGCGACAGTGTCTGCTCCAGTTCCTGGGACAGCGCATAAAGATACCGGGCACGTTCTTCCAGCGGCGAGGAAATGACCCCTTCCTTGCGGAACACATCACCCAGGCTCGAACGCGAACGGCGAGGCAGACCGACAGCCTCGAGCACGCGAACGGCTCGAGACAAGTCGCCCGTCGCTACCAGCACTGCCACGCCATTCTTGTCCAAACGTTTTTGCACATCGATATGCTTGTTCGCCAGCTCAGCCAGTACTTCGTTGGCGTCCTGTTCGGACAAGCCACGATGCAACTCCATGCGCTCGCCGCAGCCCGTCAACAGCAAGATCATCAAGGCCATCACGATTGGCCTGAATACCTTGGGATGCATGGTCACGCCTTATTGGAGACTTGTGAGTTTTTCCACGCTCTGCGTCGCCTTGCTCACCAGCTTGGCGCTGAGCAGGCTTTCCAGATAGAACGACGACAGCGATCGGTTGGCCTGTAGCGCTTGCTGCGGGTCAATGGACCGAGCGGCTCGCTGCAAATCCCGATTCGCTTTCTCGCCATCTTTCAACAAGCTGGTCGATGCCTGAGCAATCGACGATTTTGCCGATTCCTCATGCGCGGGGCGACTCGCGCCCTGCTGCATCTGCACATTGAACCAGGCTATGTCCGCCTGGGCAGGCGCTGCGCTCGGCACCGCTTCGGAACCGGATAGACCCGAGTGGTTAGCTGATACCCCTGAAATCGCCATTCACGCTCTCCTGCCAGGACAAAATTTCACAGTCAGCTGCGGTAGCTGGTTGCACTCTGTTGCGTCAGCACCGACAGCACATTGCCGGCGGTAATGCTGGCATCGGTCTTCAACGTGTTGCCCGCGCCGCCATTGGCAAAGTTCTGCTCGGCATCGGGAAACAAGCCGCCCAGTGAATTGCCTTGGGCGCTGTCTTTGACTTCGGCCTTGATCATGTTGATCGCTTTCTGGAACTGTTCGCTTTCGCCGCGAGACATAAACTGATCGCCTTCGGACAACTCACCCATCCAGTCCTTGGACTTGCCATCCGGCTTGCCAAACTCCTCGGGGTGCATGTCCATGAAGCGCGAAACTTCCTTGAGGACATCTTTGTCGTCGTTCGAAAATTCCATCTCCCCGCGCCCGTCGCGCGCGGCGTCGCCGGTAGGCTTGAGCAGATTGTCGAGCTTCTCCTCACCCAGACTGCCCAGCAGCGCCGACAGCAGCGCCTGGATGTCATCCGAGCCGCCAGCGTCGCCAACTTTCTGCTTCTGGTCCCAGCCACCGTTGTTGTTGGTGCCGAGGCCTTTGGTGTCTTGAGTGCCGCCGCCAAGGATGTCCTTGATCAACCCCTCCAACCCCTTGGTAAATGCCTTGGTTTCATTGGCATCAAGGTAGTTGTCCTCGCCTAGCTCATCACGCCAGTTACGAACTTTGCCATTGGCGTCGTCAGGTTTGCCGAACTCGCCAGGGCTCTTGTCCATGTAATCGGCAATCATGCCCAGCAATGGATTTTTCGCATCGCCGATTGTGGAGCCACTTCCGGATTTCTTGAACAAGGCGTCGCCTAACAAAGACGCAATCTGACCCGCTGCACCATCGGAACTGCTTTTGAAATCCGACATATTGGAAGCAGTGCCCAGGCTGGCTTGAAAACTGGCGCCTTGGGGCATGCTTATCGAATTAGCATTCATAGACTCACTCCTGATTGACTGCGCAAGCCTTCGCCCCCTCGACTAATGTCGAGGGGGCGGGACCTATTAGTAGTTGATCGCCTTGCCGTTTTGCTGAGCAGCGTTTTGCGCTTTAGTTGCGGAGTCCTGATAGGCGGCAGAAATACCGTTAACGGTATCGGTCATCATCTTGTTGGACTGGGCTTCTGCGTTCATCGTGGTAGTTGCAGCGGCAGTGGCGTCCATCTTTGTCATTGCTGCCATCGAAGCGCCAAGGGATGCGGCACCGGCCATAGTTATTCTCCTGATCATCGATAATGGTTTGAACACCGGATTGATGTTCGAACATTGAGTGGGCTGTTTTCCAAAGCAGTTCCATGATTAACGGCAAATAGCTTGATTGCAGTTCATGAGGGCAGCTCGGAACAGTCGATGCTCAGGGTTTTTATTCGGTGGTAGAGGGTTCGGCGTGGGATTCCCAGCTCGTTGACCACCGCCTCGATGCATTTGGGGTGACGGGACAGGCAATCCTGTATCAAGGCTTTTTCAAACAGCCGTAAATAGCTTTTAAGATTCTCGGTGCCCTCGAAGTCAGGCTCGTCATTCTCCGTCTGGATCGGTGGCATGCCCAATACAAAGCGTTCGGCGGCGCATTTCAACTCTCGAATATTCCCCGACCACCGATGGCACAGCAGTTGTTTAAGCAGATGGGGGTCGGGGTCCGGAATGGGCTGGTGGTGGCGTTTGGCGGCTTCATGCACGAAGCGCTGGAACAGCGGCTGGATGTGCTGCAACTCCGACCGCAAGGTCGGTAGCAACACCTTGATCACGTTCAGCCGAAAGAACAGATCTCGGCGAAACTTGCCCTCTTCCACCAGTTTTTCCAGCGGTGTCTGGGTGGCGACGATCACTCGCAGATCCAGGGGCACAAAACGTGTCGAACCCAGTCGCTCAATGCCGCGCATTTCCAGCACCCTGAGCAGCTTGGCCTGGAGCAACAACGGCATGCTGTCGATCTCGTCGAGATACAGGGTGCCGTGATTGGACGCTTCGATATAACCGGCGCGGGATTTTGAAGCGCCGGTATAGGCGCCGGCGATCACTCCGAACAATTCACTTTCGGCCAATTGTTCGGGAACTGCTGCGCAATTCAACGCGATCAATGGCCCCTCACGCCGGGATAGCTTATGGATGCATCTGGCGAGCGTGTCTTTTCCGGTTCCGGTTTCCCCCTGCAATACCATGTCAACCTTGAGTGGCGCAGCTTTGCGGATGAAATGTTTCAACGCACCGATGACGTCGAGGACTTCATGTTCGAGTGGTGGCGCGAGATCGTGCGGCCGCTCCCCAGTCATTTTTTCCCCCCCCGATGATAGTTGCCGTCACTTGGATCGAGGAATACCGAACGCTGCGTCACGCACCGGTCCGCCGGTGCAAAAACACGGAGCAGCAGTCCTCCAAGGTATTCCTGTTTCACCATGATTTTATTTTTAGAGTACTCACACCAGACATCGTCCTGGAATCAGGTATGGGAGCTGTCAATTGATCGTTAATGTCATGTAAATGAACAACTGGATGAACGACGAAAGGAAATATCAAAGAGCCTTAAAGGGATTTCCTGTACGCCATAAATTCAACGGGCGTGAAACAAGCATGCTCACCAAAAGACCTGCCGTTGAATCATCCAAACAGACCGACCAGCGTTTTTCTGAGCAGGAGCGGCGACAGCGGCTTATACAGTAACGGTATGCCCGTCGCGGTAGCCTCCCGTAGTCGTTCAGGCGCGGTATCGCCCGTCACCAACAAGGCCGGTACGTCATGTTCGTAATAGTCTCTGAGCAAGCGGATGACATCACCGCCACTGAAACCTTCGCGCAGACGGTAATCACAAATGATGGCGTCTGGGGTCTGCGTTCCCAGTTGTTTGGCCTGATCGAGCGTTTCGACTGTAAAACATTCACACCCCCATCCTTTCAACAAGAGATACATGCCTTGCCTGACCGCTTCGTCATCGTCGATGACCAGCATGTATTTGCCGCTGAGTTGCTGATCATCAATATCAAGTTGTTGTGACGGCTCATCCACAGCAGCAAGGCTGCCGCTGACAAGCGGATCCACCAGCGGCGCAATCACCCGGAACCGACTGCCCCTGCCCAACCTCGAGCTGAGTGAAAGCTGATGACCCAGCGATCGGATAAGCCCATCCGTAATCGCCAGTCCCAGTCCCAGGCCCTTTCGCCGGTCCCGTTCCGGATTGCCCAACTGATAGAACTCACGAAAGATATTAAGTTGCTGCGCAGGCTCAATTCCGATGCCGGTGTCATAGATTTCGATCAACACTTCACCGCCACGTCGTCGGCAGGCAATCAGTATTCCGCCGATATCGGTGTAACGAATCGCGTTGGAGATCAGATTGCGCAAGATAAGCTCCAGTAAGGCCGCATCGGAGCGGACCATTAGTCGAGTTTCCCGGCAGCGATAAATCAATCCTTTTGAATCCGCTTGAGGCGCCAGTTCATTTTCCAGTTTGTTCAACAACGGCTGTAACTGACAATCGCGAAACCTGGCCTCTATCACCCCTGCTTCAATGCGTGAAAAATCCAGCAGTGTGTTCAGCATTTCGGCGGAAGCCAACGCGGCGGCGCTTGCGTTGTCGAGTACCTGCCGTTGGCAGGGCGTCAGATTGCCGCGCGAAAGCACTTCCAGAAATAACCCCAGCGCGTGAATCGGTTGACGCAAATCGTGGCTGGCGGCTGCAAGGAACTTGGACTTGGCCAGGTTGGCCTCTTCCGCTTCATCTCGCGCTTGTGCGGCGGTTTCCGATTCAGATTTGAGATTGGCAATCAGCCCAAGGTTCTGAAAGCGCAACGCAATGGATTCACGCAGAGAACGCCGGTAAGTTCGCGCCTGACCGAACTGTGCCCCGACATACAACGGGCATGCGCCGGCCAGGACAAGGTACGCACTGTCGCCTTCAAGCCAGAGTTTTGTGGCCACCAATACCAGCATGGGCAACACCAGCGAAAGATAAACCGCAATGATCGGCGACAGCAGCGAAACGGCGTTGCCGCTGATCGCCGCCATCAGCGAAATCAGCAAGATTCTTTCGGCTAACGTTGCACTGTCGAAACTGATCCATACCAGCGCGCCCCAGGAAAGACCCTCGAGAATCTTGTTAAGCACCAGCGTTCTCTGAATGCTTTTTAGATAGCTGTCATCCCAGCCGATGAAGCAATGCCGCAACATGTGATGCGAGTACATGACGCCACTGAGGCGGATCACCACAAACGTCACGAACCAAATCACTAACAGCAGGTTGTCGGCAGGGCGATACAGTGCCCACAAAAGCATGCACGACAACAACATTCCGACAACAATCGACTCGCGCACGCCCGTCAGTATTAACCGCAACTGCTCGGAGAACATTGAGATTTCATCCTGCTCCGAGTTCAACGAACAAGCCCAAGCCGACGCGCTGCATACGTGGCTTCGGAACGGCTCGAGACTCGCAGAGTCGCCAGCATCGCCTGCACGTGCCCGCGCACCGTGTGCTCCGACAGATCAAGCTTTCTGCCGATCATTTTGTTCGACAAACCCTGGCAAAGGAGATCAAGCACTTCGCACTGCCGCGGCGTGAGCCTTGGCCGGTTCGATTCATTACTGGCAAGATTCGAGGGCGTCGAGGCGTCGCTATCGTCGAGAAGTGCACGGACCAGTTCCAGCATCCGCTCGGCTTTCTCCGTTTTGGAAATGAACGCCGCGGCCCCGTGTTCAACCGCTTCTATGACTGCCTGCGGCAGATCAAATGCAGAGACGACAACAATGCGCGTCAGCGGCCATTTACGTTTCAGCGACCCTATTCCCTCGAGCCCGCTCACCCCTTGCAACTGCACGTCAAGCAACACCAGCGCAGGGTCGCAACCTTCGAGCCGAAGCGCTTCCTGAAGCGTTCCAGCTTCGAACACGCGCATATTCTCCAGTCCCGTTTCCAGCACCATTGCGATGCCCGAGCGGAACAATGCGTGGTCATCAATGAGAAGAATCGAAGTTGTATTCATAGCCGTATGAATAGCGCGTCCGCTCGCTACCAGCAAGCGCTTAGATATAGTCCTTATGGACTATATAAATTTCTCGACAGCTGCCCTACCTTTAAGAAATTTCTTTTTATAACAACCAAATACGCGGTAGTCGAAAGGGGGGGCAATTCAGCTGTCGAATTCACGCGAGTGCGCATTGTAGACATCTTTCCCTCACCTATTCATCGAATGTATTTGGGCCCCGGAGGTGCGTAAGAAGCTCATTGAACACTATTATTTCGAAGTGACCCCATGTAATAAAAACTCAAACTCCGGCAGTGGAGAGAGGTGTTTTCAGAAACAGGGTGTCGAAGACATTTCACAAACAATGGTCGTTACGCAACGGCCTGGCACACTGCGCCCTAATAAGAAGTGAGTGACACTTCTCGGCAGCGTGATTTATAACAGGCGTCGATAAGCATGAGGGTTGCACCGCCCCTGGCTAATGATGCGATAAGTAATGGACGGCACTTTGTTCATCCGGGCTTGGGCCGCCATTTTTTCGCGCATGACAATCCCCATCCATCTATAGATAGATGCGCTTCATTGCAGTACGAAAAAACCGACCACATCGCTGCCACATTGGCCGGTTTTTCAGGCATCAATCATCAACAGACGCTTCGAGCACCTTCGCGTTGTCCGTGTGTTTGGTGCTACTTGGGGGTGATCAGGTGCAGCACGCCGCCCTCCAGCAACATCAACCCCGTCACGCCTTCCGCACTTAGCCCTTGCCGATCTACGCGTTGCACGTCTCGCAACTCCACCCGCACCCGCGTCAGTGCCACCAGTTGCTGAGATTTGAGGTTCTCCAGCCCGCCCAAGGCCGTCACGATGCCCTGTGCCAGACCAGAAGCCGGTCGAGTAGAGCCCGACGAATTGTCCACAATCAGATCCGGGGTCAAGGCTTTCCAAAACGCCCTTTGCATTTTCTCAAACATGTTCAGTTCTCCAGAACCAGTGAGGTATCGACTGTGGACACTTGATACGCGCGTAAGGTTTCGCGCACCTGCTCGGCACTTTCAAGGCCCAGCGTTTGTTTGGCGATGGCTTGGCAGTCCAGCAGACTCACTTCGCGTACCGCCGCTTTGATCGCCGGAATCAGCGGCACGCTCACCGACAACTCATCCACCCCAAGCCCCAGCAACAGCGGCACCGCCAAAGTTTCGGAAGCCATGGCACCACACACGCCGACCCATTTACCGTGCGCGTGGGCGGCCTTCACCGTGCTGGCGATCAGTCGCAACACCGAAGGGTGAAAACTGTCGGCCTGGCTGGCCAGACGTGGATGGTCGCGATCCATGGCCAAGGTGTATTGGGTGAGGTCGTTGGTGCCGATGGAGAAAAAGTCCACCTCGGGCGCGAACAGGTCCGCCATCAGCGCGGCGGCAGGCACTTCGATCATGATCCCCAGTTTCGGCAATTCGGTGAGGCCCATTGCCAACGCCTCCTCCTCGAGCAACTGCCGGGCCAGACGCAACTCCGACAGCTGCGCGACCATGGGTAACATGATGTGCAGACGTGCCTGTCCGGCGCTGCTCAGGATCGCCTTGAACTGGTCGCGCAACAGTTGCGGACGCTCCAGGCATAAACGAATGCCGCGCATGCCGAGGAACGGATTGGTTTCGCTGTCCATCGGCACGTAATCCAAAGGCTTGTCGCCGCCGACATCCAGCGTTCGGACCACCAGACGACGGGTCGGCCCCAACGCCTGGGCGATGGCACTGTAAGTAGCTACCTGCTCCTCATGACTGGGTGCATGGTGGCGGTCCAGATAAAGAAACTCCGATCGCAACAGCCCCACGCCCTCACCGCCCAGATTCATCGCCTGCTCGGTTTCACCCAGCGAGGCAACATTGGCCGTTACTTCGACGTGATGACCATCGCGAGTACAGGCCGCCAGCGTGGCGTGTTCCAGCTCATGCTGGTGACGCTTGTGTTGTTGCTGACGGTTGGCCTGCAACTGCGCGATAGCTTCCGGATCCGGTGCCAGGTGCAGCTCACCCTTGTCGGCATCCAGCAAAACCTGGGTGCCATTGACCAGCTTCAGTATCTGAATGGGCAAACCGCAAATGGCCGGCAACCCGAACGCCCGGGCGAGGATCGAGACGTGGCTGGTGGCGCCACCGCCGACCGTGGCGAAACCCAGAACCTTGCGCGTATCGAGTCCGGCGGTTTGGGACGGCGTCAGTTGATCCGCGATCAGAATCGCCCCTTCAGGCATATCAATCGAATGATCCTGAACCCCCAGAATCAATTTGAGTACTCGCTGGCCGACGTCAGCCAGGTCCGCCGCCCGTTCGGCCAGCAAAGGGTTATCAAGGCCCTTGAACAGCGTAGCCGTCGCCTCGGTCGCCGCCCGCCAGGCGAACGCAGCGCTTTTGCCTTCGCTGATCAGCGCCTGCGCCTGATCCAGCAAACTCGGATCTTCGAGCAGTTCCTGGTGAGCCTTGAAGATCTCTGCCTGCGCGTCCCCGGTGGCGTTATCTCGCAACCGCTGCAAGGCCCCTTTTGCTTCAGTCAAGGCGCGCGACAGATGCTCGCTTTCAACCTGCGCGCCGACGCCGCTCTCCTTGACCTCAAATGTTTGCTCGGCAATCTGCACCACCTGGCCGAACGCCGATCCTGCCGACGCACACACACCACGCAAAACCGTCAGTGATGAAATCACATCTGGTTCAACGTGCGCCGCCACTGCTTCTCCGCAACCCGCCGTCAGCAATTCGGCCAATGTCTTGATCGCCACTTCGGCATCCGGCCCCACCGCGCTGACTTGCAGACTGTCACCAAAGGCTGTCTGCAACGCCATGATCGCCACCAGGGATTTGGCATTCGCACTCGCCTGCTGTTTATGCAGGCAAATGCTCGCTGAAAATCCTTTCGCCGCCTGGGCAAAAACGGCGGCCGGTCGGGCGTGCAAGCCATTGGGGTTAGCCAGCGTCACTGGTTTGGAGAACAGCGCTTCGCCCTCTTGCGGCGTGGGCTCAGCGGTGGCCTGATCGACGCGCTGCAAACCCAGCAGAGGCTGACCACTTTCCACCAGACCGGTTTGCGGGATCAGCCAGGTGAATGGCTCACCACTGATCACCAGCATCAAGGTCAACAAACTGCGCGCGTTCAAGGCGACGTAATCGGCGTCGAACTCGATCAGCGCCTGCCCCGCTTCAACCCGCTGTCCTTCCACCACCAATGGGGTGAAGCCCTTACCGGCCAGGTTCACCGTGTCGAGTCCAATGTGCATCAACACCTGCACACCGTCGTCGTCGGTGATGCTGACGGCGTGCCCGCTGGCTTGCACATTGCTGACCACCCCGGCGATCGGCGCGCACAGGATCTGGGAAGTCGGATCGATGCACAGACCATCGCCGATCACGCGACTGGAAAATACCGGGTCCGGCACCTCATCCAGCGGCATCAGTACGCCGGACAAAGGTGCCAGCAGTTGCAATTGTTGGGATGTGGCCATGACGTCACCTGCTGTTCTGTTCTTTGAAGTGCCGATGGAGCGCAAGGCTCCGACAGCATTGCTTATTTCCACCAGTACTCGACCTGTAACCCGACGTTCGAACCGTGTCGCGCGGTGCCGAAAGCGCCGGTGTCGGACAGCGCCGAACCCGCCGCCAGTTCATTGGCCGCCCGCTTGGCCGCCTCGTTCCAGCTGGCATAGGTGTAATACAGTCGCACCTCGGGCCGTGCCCAGAACTCCGGCCCCTTGGGCGACCATGTCGGGGCGAAGGTGAACTTGCTCAGTTTGCGCGTGCCGCCCGTGGCTTCGACCTGATCGTGCCCCAGCTCGGTCACCAGTTTGAACTGCTCAGTGAGCGCATAAGTCGGACGCACGCCCAGCGACAGCCAATTCTGACCGGCGCCATCGGAGCGGATATCTTTCTGATAGACCGCCTCGATCTGCCCGCCAAAGCGCGGCGTCACCTGCCAGTCGAAGAACTCCACCACGCGGTAGCTTTTGTTGCTGTCGTCCAGCTTCACGTTACCGGTATAACCCAACCCGGTACCGGGACCTTCGCCGTACTGGAACGCCAGTTTGTTCTTGCCGCCGAGAAAGCCTTTTTGCACATGCTGCGTGGTGATCGCCCAGCCGCGATGAGCGTCTCGACTGTCGGGTTTGTCGATGTAGCTCAAGCCGACTTCCAGCTGGCCGCCAGGGTTGGTGTTGAAGCCGGCCACATTGAAGTCGTGACGGTTGATGTAGTCCTTCTGGTACAGATTGTCCTTGCGCGAAAAGGCGTAGCTGTATTTCAGATCGCCGATCAACACATCTTCGATACCGGCACCCGTGGCACTCTGGTTCCAGTAGTAGTAGTCGGAAATGTGGATATCGTTTCGTTTGTAATAACGCCGGCCGGCCCACAGCGAACCGCCGTTGAGGCTGGGCATGTCTGACCATTGCGCATACATCTGCGGCATGCGCACCGAGCCGTTGTCGCCGTTGAACGTCAGGTCTTTGTTGTACTGGTTATACAACGAAGCCATGCCGTCGACGCTCAGCACCGAACCATCCTCCAGCTTGTACAAATCCTGGCGCAATTCCAGCTCTGCATACTGCTCGCATTCGTTGCCCAATCGGTACTTTGTCTGCGCCCCCGGCAATTGAAAACATGACTGGGCACTGCTGTTGACCGACGTCCCGACACCGCTACGCACGTAACCTGCGAACTCCAGCGCTTCAGCCGACAGTGGCAACACCAGGCACACGCTCGCGGCAGCCAGTCTGCGTTTTATTATTGTTTTCAAGCACCACCCCATTATTTTTATTGTTGGTTCGCAAATTCGGCGCGCAAAAGTCCTCCGCGCAACGTTCTGCGTGTTTTTTGAAAGTGTGTTTTTTAGTGGTTGATCAGGTGCAGCACGAACGACTCATAGGGTCGCAACCGGATGTGCCGAGTTCGCTCCGCGCAGTCCTGGTAGTTGCTGATCACCAAGCGTTGGGTCATGGCCTCGTTGATCACCTCTTCGGACAGTTCGACCTCGCACGGCGAGCCATGGAAGTTGTTCAACACCAACAGTCGCTCGCCATCGCCTTCGCGGACATACGCCCAGATCTGCGAGTGTTCGGGCAACAACTGCCGGTAAACGCCATCGAGCATCAATGCTTCACAACGCCGCAGAGCGATCAACCGGCGGTAGTGATGCAGCACCGAATCCGGATCTTCCAGTTGGGCGGCAACGTTTATCTGCGCGGCGTTGGCTGGCACTCCGATCCATGGCTTGGTCACACTGAAGCCTGCATTCGGCCCGCTGTTCCATTGCATCGGCGTTCTGCCGTTGTCTCTGGATTTCTGCATGATCGCGGCCATGTTGTCGGCATCGCTCACCCCGGCCTCGCGCTTGAGGCGATGGATGTTCAAGGTCTCGACATCGCGGTATTGATCGATCTGATCGAACCCCGGATTGGTCATCCCCAACTCTTCGCCTTGGTACACAAAAGGCGTCCCCTGAAGGAAGTGCAACGCCGTGGCGAGCATCTTCGCCGAGACAACGCGATGCTCACCGTCATTGCCAAAGCGCGAGACGACACGGGGTTGATCGTGATTGCACCAGAACAACGCGTTCCAGCCGCCGCCCGCCTGCATGCCGGTCTGCCAGTCCGAGAGGATTCTCTTGAGTTCGAGGAAATCGAAATCGGCGCGAATCCACTTCTGCAGGTTTGGGTAGTCCACCTTCAAATGATGGAAATTGAAGGTCATCGACAGCTCTTTCGAATCCGGTCGAGAGTAACGGATGCAGTGTTCCAGTCGGGTGGAGGACATCTCGCCGACATTGATCAGGTCATGCCCCTCGAACACTTCGCGATGCATTTGCTGCAGGTATTGGTGGATGTTCGGGCCATCGGTATAGAAACGACGACCGTCGCTGTTGTCTTCGGGAAAATCCGCCGGTTTCGAGATCAGGTTGATCACGTCCAGACGAAAACCGCCGACACCTTTGTCACGCCAGAAACGCATCATCTTGAACACTTCCGCGCGCACCTGCGGGTTGTCCCAGTTCAGGTCGGCCTGGGTGTGGTCGAACAGATGCAGAAAGTATTGGCCGGTCTGGGCTTCGTATTCCCAGGCCGAACCGCCGAACTTGGATTCCCAATTGTTCGGCTGGTCGCGCCAGATGTAGAAATCACGGTACGGGTTGTCGAGGCTGCTGCGGGCCTGCTGGAACCAGGTGTGCTCGATCGAGGTATGGTTGACCACGATATCGAGCATCAATTTGATTCCGCGCTTCCCGGCTTCGGCGATCAACAACTCGCAATCGGCCATCGTCCCGTAGCTCGGATCGATGGCGTAGTAGTCGCTGATGTCGTAGCCGTTATCGCGCTGTGGCGAACGCAAAAACGGTGTGATCCACAGGCAATCGACCCCCAGCCAGTGCAGGTAGTCGAGCTTGTCCACGACACCCAGCAAATCCCCCGTGGGATTGCCGGCGTGGCTGTGAAAACTCTTCGGGTAGATCTGGTAGATCACCGAACGTTGCCAGTCTTGCATGGCGCATTCCTTCAATTAATTGATGCGTTATGCAACCCGGTACCCAGGCCGAACGAGCTTCATGCTCAACCCACAGGTCAAAACAAAAGGCACTACCAGGGAAATCATCATCCCGATGACGAACATCGGTATGAACTGCGGAATGATCGAAATAAAACCGGGCAAGCCGCCGACGCCGATCGCCGAAGCCTGCACCTTGTTCAGCGACAGGAAAATGCACCCCAGTGCGGAACCGATCAGTGCGGCATAGAACGGGAATTTGTAACGCAGGTTGACCCCAAACATCGCCGGTTCGGTGATGGCGAAGTACGCGGAAATCGCCGAGGACGAAGCCATGCTTTTATCTCGCGCGTTTCGGGTCGTATAGAACACCGCCAGCGCTGCGCTGCCTTGGGCGAGGTTGGACATAACGATCATCGGCCAGATAAAGGTGCCGCCATGAGTCGAGATCAGTTGCAGGTCTACCGCAAGAAACATGTGGTGCATGCCGGTGATCACCAGCGGCGCATACAACAGACCGAAAATCGCGCCGCCGACCATCGGAGCCAGGTCGAACAGCGTGACCACGCCTTCAGTGATGAGAATCCCCAGGTGACGGGTGATCGGGCCGATCACCGCCAGCGCCAACATTCCGGTGACCACAATCGTGGTGATTGGCACCACCAGCAATTGCACCGCGTTCGGCACCCGGGCCCGCAGCCATTTTTCGATAACGCTCATTACGTAGGCTGCCAGGAGGATCGGCAGGATCTGCCCCTGGTAACCGACCTTTTCGATCTGGAACAAGCCAAGAATGTCGAAGTACGGCAGGCTCTGGCCATCCAGCCCGGCCACCGCCTTGCCGTAGTTCCAGGCGTTCAGCAGGTCAGGGTGAACCAGCATCAGGCCAAGCACGATGCCGAGGATTTCGCTGCCACCAAAACGTTTCGCTGCCGACCAGCCCACCAGCGCAGGAAGAAATACGAACGAGGTGTTTGCCATCAGGTTGATCAGGCTCCAGAGCCCGTCAAGCGTCGGGTAGGCGTCCAGCAGGGTTTTGCCCTCGATGAACATGCCTTTGGCGCCGAGGAGGTTGTTGACGCCCATCAACAGGCCGGCAACCACCAGCGCCGGCAGAATCGGCATGAAGACGTCGGAAAACACCCGCACCAACCGCTGCATGGCGTTGATCTTGTCGGCGCCTTTCTGTTTCACATCGGCGATGGTCGACGCGGCAAGACCGGTCTGGCGGCGAAGTTCGGCGTAGACCCTCTCCACTTCGCCGGGGCCGATGACGACCTGGAACAGGCCGCCGGTGAAGAACGAACCTTTCACCAGATCGATCTGGTTCAAGGTGGCGCTGTCGACAAGACCGGGGTTTTTGAGTGCCAGGCGCAACCGTGTCACGCAATGCGCGGCCTGCTCGATATTGTCTGTGCCGCCGAGGCTTTGCAGCAGCTCGCTGGCGATATTCGCATAGTCGTGGCTCATGCTTGTTCTTCCATTGTAGTTTTTTGTTATTGGCAGCATGCCGACGTGAAAAGTACTCGTCTGTACGAGTTAAAGCAACATCTCGTACAGACGAGTTACATTTTTTCTTCTACGCTATGAGTGGAAGGCGAAGGTTTTTCAGTTCCGCAAGCTCGAAATTCAAACCCGCATGGACAATTCCCCACCCTGCCCTTATGGTTCGAAACCTTAAGCGCAGCCCGGTATAGAGCCATCACCATGAGTAAATACAATCAGATCTACAGCGATCTGCTTGCCAGCATCACTACCGAACGGCTGGAGCGCGGCGCGCGGTTGCCTTCCGAGACTGAGCTGATGGAAACCTACCAAGCCAGTCGCGGCACGGTACGCAAAGCCATCGAACAATTGCAGGAGCGCGGTTTCGCCCACAAAATCCACGGCAAAGGCGCGTTTGTATTAGCGACTAATCCAATTGAATTTCAGCTCGGTGGCATCGTCAGTTTCCAGGAAACCTATCCGCGACTGGGCAATGACGTCAGCACGGAGGTGGTCGAATTCAGTCAGATCGCTCTCGGCGGCGCGCTGCTGGAACACATTCAGGCCGCAGAAGGCAGCCTGATTACCCGTATCAAACGAGTGCGGCATATCAACGGCCGCCGCGTCATCCTCGATATCAACCATTTCGTCAGTGAGGTCATCCCGGGGCTTTCCCGCAACATTGCCGAACAATCGATTTACGCCTTCATCGAGCAAAACCTGCAGCTGCAAATCGCCTATGCCCGGCGCACGATCGAAGCGGTACCTCGGAGCAAGGACGACCAGCAGCACCTGGATCTTGACGGCCAGAGCCATGTCATTGTGGTCAGTAACCAGACGTTCCTGCAGGACGGCCGCCAGTTTGAATACACCGAGTCACGGCATACCCTGGACAAATTCTATTTTTCGGATATCGCCCGCCGTTGACGATGCCGCAAACGCTCGGACAGCGCCGTAGCATTACGCCCGCGTAGGCACTGCGGCCTTTGAAACGAAAGCATTGCACCTTCGCTGCCCGCCTGATCAAACAATCGGCTGACTCGCCACGACCACGATGACTGCCCCGCCACTCGCCGCGAAAAAAAATCCGATGCCTGCCCAAGGCATCGGATTCTGATTTATCGCAGCACATGGTTAATTAACGAGGCTCAATAAGCCCATGCCGGCCGACAGTGAAGCCCGCCATATGGCCCTCGCCAGCAGCGGCCACCACCGTAAGGCCCCCAAGGCCCGGGATGCCAATAATGGCGTGGCCCCCAGCCCGGCCCATACCACCAATCAATAAACAGGGTGGCAGGTTGGCCGACGGCAGGCGGCGTGCCATCAAGCAACTTGACGGTATACGTCAGGGTATCGCCCTTGAGTTGTGGGTTGGTCAGCTCGACGACAGACAGTTGCGGTTTGCCGTCGACTGTCACAGAAAGAGTGGCGTTCGGCGGATCCTTTTCGAAGTCATTCTTGCCCGAAGTCCAGAAGCTGACGAACTTGCCAGTGGAGGCGTCGCCCGTCATGCGCTCGGGCCGGTCAGCGAACATGAGTGTTTGCGGCGCCACGCCTTTGAGCGTGAGCGTGTTGCCTTCGAAAGTCATGGAGCTGGCGGTCTGGACAAACAGCCAGGTAGCGGCGGGCATCGGCTCTGCGTTTTCTTCTGGATCTCCTGGTGTGGCCTGTTGCTGGGCGATGACTGGCGCACTGATCAGCGCGGCAATCGTCAGGGTGAAAGCGACTAAAGCATTTCTCATACTGAAACCCCTTCCATCAATGAAGCGACAATAGAATGTGTCGTTCCGGCCGCAGCCCATCCCCCACCGTAGACTGCAAATATCCGTCGAATGACTGTAGTAGATACGCAAGCGGCCGGCCAATGCCCATTCGCGGGAGCTTCCAGGCGGATACAAGCAGCGTCCCTGATTGAAAGCGAACACCATCGCGCTTGATGCTGGTGCCTGGAAGACGACTTGGCCGGACGCTTGCGAAGGGTGCTATCCGAGATGGTTGTGGGACCCTTGCAGCCTTCGACAGGCCGCTATCGGCATTGCTTTAAAGCCACACATTTTTCAAGGCACTGACATCACCCATGCCAACGGCGCTGTTGGGTTCATCATGTTCGCCTGTAGCAAAAGCGGCCCCCTCGATGTGATAGACCCTCGGTTCTTCCGAAAAATATTTCTCCAGGCCCATCATGAACAGCCGATGGTCTTCACTCGCCTCAAAGCCTGGCGTGTGATCCTCGAGCGATTGCCATCGGACGATCAGGTTGAATTGCTGGGGGGTTTCGATGCCTTGCGCGAGCAAGTGACCGCGGTAACCCTTTGCGCGCCTGAGCAAAGGAGCGACCTCGGCAAATGCACGTCTGAACGTTTCGATGTGTTCCTTGTGGACGGGGAGCAGAGCGATTTCGTAAATCATGGCGTTCCTTTGAAGTGAATTGAACGGTGAAAAACAAGTGCTGACGAGATAAGCCTACGGCTCGACGGCGATCGCGATTTTTCCCTGGAGACCGTTGTTGAGACTCTCCAGCCGGGCATGGGCGAGCGGGATTTCGGCAAGCGAATAGACGGCGCCAACATGGGGCCGCAGCTGACCGCGCGCGATCAATGCGCTCAATTCATCAAGCTTGCCGCGGTTTTGTCTGGTGAAAACGAAGTGATAACTGGCGTTCTTGCCCCAGGCCTGAACGAGGTTTTGTGGCTGCGCAATGTCCACAATCGTGACAACGCGGCCAAGTTGAGCGAGCGCGTCGGGGCTGCGCGACAAGGTGTTGCCGCCGATGGTGTCGAAGATCACATCGACGCCATGGCCAGCCGTTTCCCGAATGATGGCGTCGACGTAATCCTCTTTTTCATAGTCGATGACCACGTCGGCACCCAAACTTCGTGCGAACTCGACGTTTGCTTCGCGCACGGTCGTGAACACCCTGGCGCCCATGGCTTTCGCCAACTGGATCGCCACATGACCGACGCCGCCCGCGCCGCCATGTACCAGAATGCTTTCCCCCACCCTGAGCGCCGCACGTACGACCAGTGCTTCCCATGCCGTCCCGCCGACCAAGGTCAGGCTTGCCGCCTCAAGATGGCTCAGCGAAGGAGGCTTCATTCCGATAATGCTTTGGGCAGCAACGTGGTACTCGGCATAACTGCCAGGCCCATCGAATATTTGCGGGGTGTACCAGACTTCGTCTCCAGGCGCGAAAGCCGTCACGCCCGCCCCGACTGCTTCGACGACACCCGATACGTCATGTCCGGTAATGGCTGGCAGTTGCACCAGGTCGGGATAATCGCCACGCCGGACCTGGTAATCCAGCGGATTGATGGAGGTGGCGTGTACCCGCACCAGGACTTGTCCCGCCTGCGGCACGGGCTTGGGCACGTCGCAGAGTTCGAACGATTCCGGGCCGCCAAATGATTTAAGTATCAACGCTTTCATTGCAGTACCTCGTTTCGACAAAAAGGGATATCGAGATTTTTCGATATCTTGGGGTAAAAAAATCGGGCGATTCTTTCCTATGGTTTCAGCACATTCTAAATCCTCGCTTCGATAAAACGGGATATCGGGATTTACCGATATAACAAAGTAAAAAATTACAGCTCTTTCCCGATGATTTCGGCAAGAACACTGATGGTTGCTTCATTGCGCTTGTAGTAGGTCCACTGACCGATGCGCCTGACTTCGACCAGGCCCACTCGTTGCAGAGTTGCCAGGTAATCGGACACCGTTGACTGCGACAGCCCGACGCCTTCCTGAATACTGCTGACGCAAACGCCCACCGTATGAACGTCACCTTCATCTTGCGCAGGGAAGTTCTTCACCGGGTCCTTCAAACCTTTCAGGATTTCAAGACGCGTGCGGTTGGAGAGAGCTTTGAATATTTCGAGTAAGTCCATGAACGCGAGAGTATCGACATTTACCGATATGTCAATGCGAAAATTAATCGTGTTATGCAGCGTCGGCCCGACTCTGAAGGAACGATCGATTGAATTCCACTCGATAGCAGTCCAGCTTTGTCGAATGGTTGCTGAACAATCTGCCCGCCCCGACTACTTGATCAGGCGTTTTTCCTTGGAGGGGCGGTAGCCGAAGTACGCGCTATAGCATTTGCTGAAATGGCTCGGCGACACGAAACCACACGCCACCAGCACATCCACCTGGGACAGTTCGGTGTGCTGCAACAGGCGCCGCGCTTCGGTGATGCGCAATTCCATGTAATAGCGTTGCGGCGTGGTGCCCAGTTGCTCCTTGAACAAGCGCTCAAGCTGTCGACGCGAACGGCCGGCGTACACCGCCAGTTGCTCCAGCTCCAGCGGCTCTTCGAGGTTGGCGTCCATCAGCTTCACCACCTCGCGCAACGGTGCGCTGACGCACCTGTTTTCGGTCGGTTTGATGCGCCGGTAGCGCGACTCTTCGAAGGCCAGAATGTCTTCGATGCCCTCGACCAGCGCCTTGTCGTGCAGGCCTTTGATCCAGTCCAGCGCCATGTGGAACGCGCCGGACGGGCTGGACGCGGTGAGCCGGTCGCGATCAATCACGTAGGGCTCGCTGGTGACCTGCGCAGCCTTGGCAACTTCCGCGAGAGCGGGACGATGCTCGGGGTGAATCGCGCAACGATAGCCGTCCAGCAAACCCGCACTGCCGAGAAACCACGCACCGTTCCACAACCCGGCCAGGCTAACGCCGTGGTCTGCGGCCGACCGCAACAGACTGGCCAGCTCATCACCGGCCTTCAGTTCGGTACGGTAGCCGCCACAAATAACCAGCAGATCAAGCTCATGAATTGCCGAATGATCGAGCCGCGCATCGGGCCGGATCACCAGCCCCAGATCGCTGACAACCTCGCCCTCGCTCAAGCCGAATGTTCGGGACGCGAACAGTTTGGGCCGCAGCAGATTGGCGGTGACAATCGTGTCCAGCGCCTGGGTGAACGCGGGCAACGAGAAATGTTCGAGCAGCAAAAAGCCTGTTCGTGTGAGTTGAACAGGCTCGTTGGGATTGTCATTCAGATAGCGAAGATTCTTGCCCTTCATGCCTCCGCTAAATTGGCGTCGTTCGATCAATGCTGAGCCACTCGGTTGCGCTGCCCTGGAATAGCCCCATGCTACCCGATTGGCGTCAGGTTGGTTTCAAGGGCGACGTTTCAAATCTGACCGGTGAGCAGTACAGTCATCGTGGTTCTTACCCAGGCCGTCCAATGGTGAATTCGTGTTACGCATTTATTTAGATTGTGTGAGGGTCGCGAGCGCGGCGGTTGTGCTGCTGGGCCTGCTCGCCCCCGGCCTTGTCAACGCCGAGCCACGGCCCGAAAACATGGTGTATTTGCGCTCGATTGACCCAAGCATCGAGCAAGACATGCGCTACGCCGGCGCCCACAACTTCACCGGGCACAGGCTCGATGGCTACGACGCGGCCGAGTGCGTGTTGTCACGCGACACCGCCGAGGCGCTGGCCCGCGTCCAGAAAACCCTGCAAGCCGAGGGCTACGGCTTGAAGGTCTTCGACTGCTATCGCCCGAGCCGCGCGGTGGCCGACATGGGCCGCTTCGCCACTGAACCGGGCGACCCGCGCAAGGTCGAGTTCTACCCGCGCGTCGACAAGCAGGACTTCTGGCGATTGGGCTATGTGGCGCGGGTGTCCGGGCATTCCCGAGGGTCAACCGTCGACCTGACCCTGACAGGCCCGAGCGCCCTGCCCGCTGCCACGTGGTCGCCCTCGGCGGCGCAAGTCGATTGCACCGCACCGTATGAGCAGCGCTGGCATGACGGCGGACTCGACATGGGCACCGGTTATGATTGCTTCGACGAGCGCGCGCACACTGCCAATCCGTCGATCAACGCCACCGCGAAAGCCAATCGCCAACGCCTCGGCAGCGCCATGGAAAAACAGGGTTTTACCGGGTATCCGCAAGAGTGGTGGCACTTCACCCTGGGTAGCAACGGCGCGCAAAGGGACGTGATGGATTTCCCGATCACGCCGCTGAGTTCAAGCGCCGCCGATGTCATCGGCACCAGCGGCCAGTTGATTGTGGTCACCAGCAAACACTGGGATGACCTTCAAGCCAGCGCCCAGCGTTATCAACGCGACGGTTCGGGTTTTGAAAAAGTCGGCGATGCGTTTGCGGTGGTGGTGGGCAAGAACGGCATGGCCTGGGGCAAAGGTTTGAACAGCGCGGTGGCTGACGGCCCGCAAAAACGCGAAGGCGACGGCAAAGCCCCCGCCGGGATTTTCAAGTTAGGCACCGCGTTCGGCTACGACGCCAGCGCCACGACCAAACTGCCCTACCTCGCACTGACGCCGGACACCGAATGCGTCGATGACAGCCAGTCCAGTCACTACAACGCGCTGGTCGACGGGGCCGCAACGGCGAAGGACTGGAACAGCGCCGAACACATGCGCAGCGAGGCTGGCTATCGCCAAGGCATTTTCATCGAGCACAACACGCCGGCCGCCCCGGCCTCGGGCTCGTGCATTTTCTTCCACATCTGGCGCGGCCCCACCTCGCCGACGGCGGGATGCACCGCCATGGACCCGGCCAATATCTCTGCGCTGTTCAACTGGCTGGACCCGCGTCAATCGCCGCTGCTGGTGCAAATGCCCGAAGCGCAATACGAGCAGTTTCGCCAACGCTGGAACCTGCCCCAACGCTGATCAGTCAGGATTTTTTCAGATCCAGGCAATAGGTGTAATACCCCTCATCGCGCACGTAGCCCAAAGACTCATACAAACGTTGCGCGACGAGGTTGTCGGTGGCGGTTTCCAGCGTCATGCCTTTGGCCCCGGTCAGCAGCGCAAAGGCGCGGGCGCTGTTCATCAACTGCGTCGCGACCCCTCGCCCTCGCGCCTCGGGCGTGGTGAACAGGTCGCCGAGCAGCCAGGTGCGGTGCGCATCGATGGAGGAAAACGTCGGGAATAACTGCACGAAACCTAGCGCCGCCCCCGTGACATCTTCGGCGAGGAAAATCACCGATTCGTCACGAGCAATGCGCTCGGCGATGAACGCCCGCGACTGCGTCAGGTTCGAAGGCTGGCCGTAAAAGCCTCGGTAGGCGTCGAATAGGCTAGCGACGGTGTCGATGTGCTGTGCGTCGACGCGCAGGACCTGAACGGCCATGTCTGAACTCTCCAAAAAAAATGGGTTACTTCGGTTGCGCCACCGTGCGCAAGTAAGGTTTCACCGTTTTGAAGCCGTCCGGATATTTCTTTTTCGCGTCTTCATCGGAGACCGAGGTCGGGATGATCACGTCCTCGCCCGGGCGCCAGTTCACTGGTGTGGCAACGGTGTGTTTGGCGTTCAATTGCAACGCGTCCAGCAGGCGCAGCACTTCGTCGAAGTTACGTCCGGCGCTCATGGGATAGATCAGCATCGCCTTGACCTTTTTGTCCGGCCCGATGATGAACACCGAGCGCACGGTGGCGTTGTCCACGGCGGTGCGGGCGCCGCCGCTGGCGTTCGGGTGGATCATGTCATAGAGCTTGGCCACCACCAGATTCTCGTCGCCGATCATCGGATAGTTGACCGCATGGCCCTGGGTTTCTTCGATGTCCTTGGCCCAACTGGCATGGTTGCTGACCGGGTCGACGCTGAGGCCGACGACCTTGGTGTTGCGTTTGTCGAACTCGGGTTTAAGGCCGGCCATGTAGCCGAGTTCCGTGGTGCACACCGGGGTGAAGTCCTTGGGGTGCGAAAACAGGATCGCCCATTTGTCGCCGATCCACTCGTGGAAATGCAGGGTGCCTTCGGTGCTTTCGACGATAAAGTCCGGGGCTTCGTCGCCAATGCGGATGCTCATTTTCGTTCTCCTGGCTGGGGGTCGCAGGGACACCGCCGGCGCGCTGATAACGGCGCCGACGGCGTTCGGAATCCGGGTTGAACCGGTCAACGCGGATCAGTATAGGAGACGCCGGAAGACACGTTGGCCGCCGTCCACGCTCGATCAAGCCCCACGAACGGCGCCTTGGCCCACACGACCTTGCCGCCGACCAGTGTCAGCAGCACGTTATTGCGCGCCAGTTGATCCTCGGGCACTTGCATGAAGTTCTTGTCCAGCACGATCAGGTCGGCGAACTTGCCGACTTCGACCGAGCCGACAACCGTGTCCAGTTTCAACTGCTCGGCAGCGTTGAGGGTGATGGTGCGCAGTACTTCGGCGCGCGACAGCGCCGGGTCGGCGTTCAATCTGCCCGCGTACTTGGGGCCGTAACTGTGCGGGTTCAGCGGATCGCCCGAGCGGGTGACGCCGACCTTCAGCGCGAGGAATTCGTCGAGCGGATCGACCGGCCAGTCGCTGCCATACGCCACGCGACCACCGGCGAGGGCGATGCTGCCCGACGGTTCCATGCGCGCAAATCGCGCGACGCCCAAATGTTCGCTGGTGCCGTCAACGGTCGACGGCGCCTGCTGCGCCCACTGGAAGGACATGTTGGCGGTCACGTCGAGTGCCTTGAAGCGCGGATAGTCAGCGGGGTCCACTGATTCGTTGTGGGTGATGGTCGGGCGAAACGCGTTGCCCGGCAGCTGCTGGCGCACGTATTCGATAGCGTCCAGCGAGTCTCGCACCGCACGGTCGCCGGTGGCGTGAAGGTGGGGATCGAAGCCGGCCTGCACGGCTTGCAACAGCAGCGGCTTGAGCACTTGCGCCGGGAAATACAACTCGCCGACATTTTTGCCCGGCGCCCACTTCGGCGCCTTGTCGGTGCCGGCGTTGTGCAGGTACGGCGTCAGCATCGCGCCGGTGTCGGCCGGCGCATTGATGATGCCGTCCATGAACAGTTTGACGTGACGCATGCTCACGCCCGGCGCGACCTTGGTTTCGCCCTGGTCGTAGACGTTGGCCAGGGTCTTGGCCTCGGCGATGGTTTTCACCGGGTCCGCCGCCGCAGCCGACGGGTCCAGTTTGATCGCCAGCAAGGCCCGCGCCGTGAGTTCGCCGGATTGCTGCAGGCTGGTGAAGGCTTTGCCATTCTCCGGCCCCGACAACGCATCGAAGAAACTGGTGATGCCTTGCTGGCGCATGGCGTCGAGCGCCGCGCGAATCTGGATCAGCTTCTCGGCATCGGTGGCGGCCGGCACCACGGCCGCCATGGCATCGGCGGCACCGTCCTCGCAAATCCCGTTCGGATTGCCGGCGGCATCGCGCACGTATTTGCCATCCCCCGGATTGGCCGTGTGCTTATTGATGCCGGCCACTTCCAGGCCGCGCGAGTTGGTCAGCACGGTGTGAAAGTCGGTGGAACGCACTTGAATCGGCCGCTTGGTGTTCAGCGCATCCAGCGTCGATTTATCCGGGTCGCCGTCGAGCCCGTCCATGCCCATGCGATCCCAACTGCCCACTTCCAGCCACACGTCCGGGCCTTTGTCCTTGTCGGCATCCAGGCACGCCTGAATGGTTTGCTGAAACACCTGGCGCGTCATCGTCTCGTACTTCAGATCGCACAGTGTCATGGCGCGACCGCCATCCCC
Organism: Pseudomonas sp. NPDC086278; assembly: GCF_050280905.1. Lineage (NCBI taxonomy): Bacteria > Pseudomonadati > Pseudomonadota > Gammaproteobacteria > Pseudomonadales > Pseudomonadaceae > Pseudomonas > Pseudomonas sp. NPDC086278. The sequence continues at coordinate 23,286 of NZ_JBNNWE010000020.1, read as the reverse complement.
CGGATGCATGTGCGCGTCGATGAAGCCCGGCATCAGCATGCGCCCGGCCAGATCGATCAGTTGCGTCTGCTTGCCAACGTAGGCGGAAACGCCTTCATTGCTGCCGACATAGACAATCTTGCCGCCCGTTACCGCAATCGCTTGCTGCACCGAATTGTTGCCATCGACGGTATAGACATAGCCATTGCGCAGGACCATGTCGGCGCCTGTCGAACCCTGCGTCTGACACCCGACCAACGCCATGCCGGAAACAGCCGTTGCCGCCGCAACGCCAATAAACAACCTGGAAAATTTCAAATGCCTCACCTCTGTTTTTATAGTTTTGAAGGTGGCCCGAACGGGCTGCCGCACCCTTTGATATGCAGGGCATACCCTATAGCGCGCGGCGCGCGGTGGGACCTCTGCAAATGAGGAGGGGTAAGGCAAATAGTTGAGCGCTCAGGCGTTACTCGCGGCGCGTTGCATCCGCCGACGCGTGTGGCGAACGCAGCACATAACCCAGTTCGACCTTGCTCTTGACGCCAAGCTGCAAGTAGCAGTTGCGCAAATACGTGCGCACGGTCGCCGGGCTCAAAGTAAGGATTTTGGCGATTTCCTTGTAGGAATGCCCGGCCGCGAACAGCATGGCTGCCGTCCGTTCGCGAGGCGCCAGCACCGCCCCGCGCGCCTGCGTTTCAAGGGACAGAATCACTTGATCGGCGTTCGGGCTCAGCGTCAGCGCACACCGGCCGAGGCGCATGACACACGGCGCTGTAGGCAGCTGCGCAATGACCTGCGCCGGCAGCATCGAACCGCTCCAACCCGGCAATTCACGCTGAATCGCGGCGCACAGCGTGGCCCCGACGAACAGCAGACGACCGTCCAGCCGAGCGACGCCAAAATCGCTCGCCCCGCTGCCTGTGTCGAAGCGAATCATGTCCTGTACTTGAAAGCGCCACAGCTGCAACAGGTGATCGCAGAATGCCGAGAACAGCTGGGCTTCGTCGTCGCTGAACGCCGGTGCGCCCGCGCCACGGTAGAGACAGACGAAAAACATCAGGCCACTTTCCGGCAATTCGAAAGTGATGCACATCGGGTGGTAGAGATCGTGGCGCCGGGCGAAGGCGTCCACTTGTGCATCGGGATCCGTGAAACCGCTGTCTCGTACGACTGCACCGGGCTGACTCAGGGTGTCATGGGAAAACTTGTCGCTGCCCGCGCTCTGGTGCCATTCGGCAGCGAACGACTCGGGCAGATTGATCCGTCCGTGCATCCAGCTTTTCGGCGGTGCGTCGGCGACCGACGCCGACATCTCGCCCCACCAGGCTGACGCGAAAGGCACGAGTTGGCGAAAGGATTGCAGGCCGTCGGCGATGAATTCGGCGGCGCCGCAATCCCGGGCAAGGCGCCCGAGGTGTAGCACGCAATGGTTGAACGCCCGCAGTGTCTCCATCGACATGGTTGCGCCCGAATCATCAGTTGCTTGCATCGAACACGTTCCGTATTGAAAAGAGTTAATTACGTGAAGTTCGCCGCGAGGGCAACGGTGACGAATGAGTCATCCATCGACCGGCAGTCTTCGCCGCTGGCCCTAACGCTATATAGTTTTGTATATTGCGAAGCTCAAAACGCCAAGACACTCTCATGAGCCGCATTCGCCAGCATAACCAACACCTCATTCTGGAGGCCGCCAGCGAAGAGTTCGCGGCCAGGGGCTTCGATGCCACGCAGACCCGCGACATCGCGGCGCGCGCAGGGGTGCCCAAGGCGAATCTCTATTACTACTTTCACAGCAAGGAAAATCTCTACGCCAAGGTGTTGCTGGGTTTCGTCCAGCCATTGCTGGAGGCGTCCGCCGTGTTGCGTGAAAGTGATAATCCGATCGCCGGGTTGCAAGCCTACATCACCGCGCGGATCCGGATCGCTCGGGAACACCCGCACATCGCCAAGGTGTTCAGCGGCGAATTGTTGCTGGGGGGCCGGCAATTGCCGCAGGAGTGCCGCGACCTGCTGTACGCCGAGGCCCAGCGCAATGTCGAGTGCCTGCGCAGCTGGATCGACCGCGGGTTGCTGGCGCCGGTGGACCCGGAGCATTTGATGCTGTTCATCTGGTCAGCCACCCGCACCTACACGAATCTGGGTTGGCAGATGGCGCATATCACCGGGCGGCAGGCGCCCCAGGATGAGGATTACGCCATGGCGGCAGCGACGATTACACGGCTGGTGCTGGAGGGCGTAGTGCCGGAGGTTGCGCAAACACGAAGCGTGTTGCTGTTTGCGACATGAAGGGCATCGGGATCTGCCGTTCGCGCGTCATGCCTACGCGTTGACACCTCGGGCATTATCGGTCACGGCCTGTACCCCTTCGCGATTTCGCGCGGCAGCGCGCGCACTACAGATCGGCTGCGGGGCGCAGAGCATGAATCTGCGTGGCTGATTCTGCGTTTGAAAACCGGAGCGGGTTAAACGCGGATTTCGCGGGTCGGCAGGACGTCGATCCGCGCGACAGGCCCGGTCAGATGCCCCAGCTCCGCGTTGTACCCGGCGATGATGTCTTCGGCGGTGAGGTGGCCGTCGTCGACGGTGGAATGCGCGTCGGCCGCCAGGACTACTTCGTAACCCAGGGTCAGTGCCTGGCGCACGGTGGCGTTGATGCAGTAATCGGTTTGCAGGCCACAAATGATCAGCCGTTCAAAATCCTCTAACGGCAGCAGCTTTTGCAGGTTGGTCTTGTAGAACGAATCCGGTGTGGTTTTGCGTACGCGCTGGTCTTCGGGTGAAGTGTCCAGGCTTTCGGCCAGTTGCCAGCCTTCGGCGTCGTGCGCCAACGGGCTTCCCACTTCTTCGTGCTGGATCAGGATGACCGGTATGCCGGCATCGCGAGCCCTGGCACTCAGGCCGTTGATGTTGGCAATGACGCGTTCAATATCAAAACATTTGTACTCGCCGGCGCAGAGGGCGCGCTGGACATCGATGATCAACAGTGCGGTCGCCATGGGTCCATCCTTGCAATGTCGGTGAATCAGGGGACAGAAAATAAATCCGCCCCCTGATAAAAACAAGCCTCAATAACCGAGCGACAACCCGGTATTACGCCGAGGATCGTTGGCGCCGTAGAAACGGTTTTTGCCGACCGGTTTGCCACCCAGCGAAGGTGCGCCGACCAGAATCGCCGCGACGTGGTTGGCGTCTTGCGGACCGGCAAACTTGTGACCCCAGCTCTCGAGTATCTTCACCGTATCCGGGCTGGTGGTGAAGGTTTCGAGGTTGGTCTCTTCCGGCAGCCATTGCTGGTGGAAACGTGGCGCGTCGACCGCTTCCTGAATGTTCATGCCGTAGTCGATCACGTTGAGCATGGTCAGCAGGGTCGCGGTGATGATGCGACTGCCGCCTGGAGTGCCGACCACCATCACGACTTTACCGTCCTTGGTGACGATGGTCGGGCTCATGGACGACAGCGGCGCCTTGCCCGGCGCGATGGCATTGGCTTCGCCCTGCACCAGGCCGTACATGTTCGGCACGCCGATTTTAGAGGTGAAGTCGTCCATTTCATCGTTAAGGATGACCCCGGTTTTGCTGGCCATGACGCCGGCACCAAACCAGTCGTTGAGGGTATAGGTCATCGACACCGCGTTGCCCGATTTGTCGACGATGGAGAAGTGCGTGGTGTTGCTGCCCTCATGTGGCGCTACGCCAGGTTTGATCTCGCGGGACACGCCGGCCTTTTGCGGGTCGATCGCGGCGCGAAGTTTGGTCGCGTAGTTTTTATCCAGCAAATGAGCGATTGGATTCTTCACGAAATCCGGGTCGCCGAGGTAGCTGTTACGGTCCACATACGCGTGGCGCATCGCTTCGATCTGGTAATGCATGCCTTGGGCCGAGCGGTAACCGAGGTCTTTCATCGGGTAACCGTCGAGGATGTTCATGATCTCGCAGATCACCACCCCGCCAGAGCTTGGCGGCGGCGCCGAGACCACGTGATAGCCACGGTAATCGCATTCAATCGGCGCCAGTTCGCGGGTCTTGTACTTGTCGAGATCGGCCTGGGTGATGATGCCTTTGTTGGCCTGACTGGAGGTAACGATGGCGTCGGCCACCCAACCTTTATAGAAGCCGTCCGTGCCCTTCTCGGAAATTTCCCGCAGGGTTTTGGCCAGGTCCTTCTGCACCAGTTTGTCGCCGACCTGCATTGGCTCGCCGTTTTTCAGGAAGATCGAGCCTGAATCGCGCATGTCCTTTTTGAAGACATCGGTCGCGTAATCCAGCAGGTCGACATCGCCCTGCTCCAGCACAAACCCGTCTTCGGCGAGCTTGATGGCCGGGGCAATCACTTCCTTGCGCGGTTTGGTGCCGTATTTCGTCAGCGCCAGCTCCATGCCCGACACGGTGCCCGGCACGCCGACGGCCAAATGGCCACGGGTGCTGAGGTCGGGAATGACGTTGCCGGCCTTGTCGAGGTACATGTCGGCGGTGGCCGCCAGCGGTGCTTTTTCACGGAAATCGAGGAAGGTCTTGCGCCCGTCGGCCAGCTGAATGGTCATGAAACCACCGCCGCCGAGGTTACCCGCCGCGGGATACACCACGGCCAGTGCATAAGCCACCGCAACGGCAGCATCGACGGCATTGCCGCCGCTTTTGAGCACATCGACGCCCACATGGGAGGCCAGGTGCTGGGCGGTGACGACCATGCCGTTTTCGGCGGCGACCGGCGCTACGGACGCCGCGTGGGCAGTGAGGCAACTCAGTACCAATGAGGTCGCAATGAGCGATCTGGCAAAAGGTTCGAACTTCATGATTCAGTCTCTTTTTGTTTTTGGTTATGTAAAAACAGGATGAACGCTTCAAGAGCAGTAGGCAGTATGGCTGGGATTACGGTTTGCGCCTCCCGATCGAGGCGGTATGTTGAACATCTGTTCAGCCTTTTGCGGAGTCCGTCGGCATGCTTTACACCTTCACCACCCTGGCGTCTCCGGTCGGCGAATTGAAGCTGGTGGCGAACGGCTCACGACTGGCAGCCATCCTCTGGGAAAACGACAAACCGGGTCGGGTCAGGCTGGGGCCGATGACTGCAGCCCCAGACACTCCGATCCTTTTACGCACCGCTCAACAATTGCAGGAATACTTCGCCGGTACCCGCAATCGCTTTGAGTTGGAGCTGGATTTCTCCGGCACCGACTTTCAGAAACAGGTCTGGCAAGCGCTGCTGACCATCCCGTTTGGCGAAACGCGCAGCTACAGCGAAATCGCCCGACAGATCGGCAACCCCAGCGCGGTTCGGGCGGTGGGCGCAGCGAATGGCAAGAACCCGATATCGATCGTTGCACCCTGCCATCGGGTGATTGGTGCCTCGGGAAAACTGACCGGGTTTGCCGGCGGGCTTGAGGCGAAAGAGCGGCTACTGACGCTTGAAGGTTGCGCGTGGTCGGGCGTCAGCAGGACCGGGGATTTGTTCTGACTGACGCTCAGGCGTTATCGAAGATGTTTTTCATCGCCGCATATTGCAGCAGCATGATGGTCTTCGCATCGCAGATTTCACCGCGATAAAACGCGTCGAGCGCCTCGTCGAATCGCCACTCCAGCACTTCCAGCTCCTCGGTTTCTTCCGCCAGACCGCCGCCCTCGCCGACTTTCGACGACGCGTCATATTCGGCAATAAAGAAGTGCAACTTTTCCGTTACCGAACCAGGACTCATGTACGACTCGAACACCTTCTGCACATGGTGCACGCGGTAGCCGGTTTCCTCCTCCGCTTCGGCGCGAATACGCTCTTCGGGCGCAGCGCCCTCAAGCAGTCCGGCCGCGACTTCAATCAGCAGGCCATCGTGACCGTTGACGAACACCGGCAACCGGAACTGCCGCGTGAGCACCACGGTTTTCCGTTCCCGGTTAAACAGCAAAATCGCCGCGCCGTTGCCCCGGTCGTAGACTTCACGGGTCTGCCGTTGCCAGTCACCGTTGTTGCGCAGGTAGTCAAAGGTGATTTTCTTGAGCAAGTACCAGTCGTGGGACAACACCTGAGATTCGATGATGTTGACCCGCTCGGCGGTGTTGGGCATGACAATTCATTCCTTTTTCTGTCAGAAGGGCAGCCATGGTAGGCGAAAACAAAAAGCCCGGCAGCGCTGCCAGGCTTGTTTTTTACCGCTGACGGGCGATGTCGGGCCTCGCCGCCAATTGTTCCTGGGGCGTCAGCAGCTTGCCGTGAATCAACGGCCCATAACGGCGGCTGAATTCCCAGTCATACGGCACACCGGCGTCGTCAACCCCGCCGTCCCAGTTCACCGACCAGGTCATCAGGCCCCTGATCGGATAGCCTTTGATGGCCAGTCGCTTCATGGCATTGCCAACGTCCACCGCGTTGATCACATACCCGGTAGCGGCGGCATCGACGTTGGCGGGCAAGCCAATGACGAACTTATCCGCCGCAATCCTGGTGAACCCGCGAGTACCGGTGACGAGGCTTTCTGTCAGGTAGAACAGAAAGTCCTCCTTCATCGCGTCGTTGTTCTGCGCGATCCACGCCCCGTTGTCGTTATTGGCTTCCGGCACCCAGATGCCGTCGCCGCCCTGGTTGTAAAACTGCGGGGCGATGAAGTCGTAATAACCATCGAGTGCCTGAAGATAATCGACATATTTGCCGGCCGTGGCGAGGTACGGAAACTCAGGCGCCATGCTGATGATGAAATGCTTGCCTTCACCGACGTAGTGATCCTTGACCAGTTTCAGCGCGGCGGGCAGCACGGTCTTGTTGTCGGCGTAATCAATCGCCCGCTGCTCAAGATCGATATCCAGCCCATCAAAACCGTAGGTTTCCACCAGACGGATGATTTCGTTGGCCAATGGCTGCTCATTGCCTTTTTGCAACTCGATGTGGGCATCGGCGCCACCGAGGGAAATCAGCACCGCCCGGCCCTGGCTGTTCAGCACGCCGACCTGGCGACGAAACTCGGCGTCACTCAGGTTGCAGGGCTTGAAGGTCGGGATGCCGTTGCCTTTCATGAAGGCCACCGCCACGACGTTGTAGGCGCTTGGCACATCTTCGAGGGCGATATTGGCGAATCGGCCACGCTGATAACCGTCGCTGTGGCCGGCTGGCCAATTGTGCCAAAAGCCCATCAGGATTTTTTTGCCGGCAAGGGTTGGCATCAATGAAGCGGCGTCGCTCAGTGGTGATTTGAGTAACGAAAAGTCGATTTTTGACATGTTCTAATCCTTCAGAACGTGTTGGGTTTAAACGCGGTTGCGTTACTTGAGATCCACGTCGAACGCTGGAGAGAAGGCGATGCTGACTTGCCAGCCAGCCAACACTTGCATGGAAACCACGCCGCAACTGGCTGGGGCGGTGACACGACCGTGGCGTACCGTGGCTTGCGCCTGTGATTGCTTCATTTTTCACTCCGTTGATTTAAGAACTCTCCTTCCCGAGAAGAGGCCTTAAACCTAACGGAGCTGGTTTTTTTGTCCATGGGGACATTTTCGGTGTCGGCAATGGCTTTCTAAGAAAACGCCCCGCAAATACTGGATGCATGACCAGTATTATCGATCAACGCCTACCTGCACCGTGGCCAAAGGATTACAGCGCGAGGTAACGATCAGCTTCAGGACAGCTGCGCCTGGTATTCCTTCTCATACTGCCCGGCCAGGGATTCCTTCTGTTTGTCGTCCAGCAGCTTGCCGGCCATCTGGAAGAACTTCTGCTCTTCTTCCTTCAGGTGGTGATGAACCTTCTCAGACAGCTTCTTCGCGGTTGCCAGCCACGCCGGGCTGGACATCTCGGTCTCATCCAGTTCTTCCATCATCTCGTCCATCTCGTGATGCTCGGAGATGGCATGGCGGCTCAGGTCGACGCCGTTATCGAACTCCATCAGCGGGATATAGAAATGGCGCTCCTCGGCGGTTTCGTGGGCCTGGAGTTCGGACTTGAGCTGCTTGTAAGCTTCGACCCGCTCCGGGGTGTCGCCGCTGGTTTTGACCAACGCGTCGGCATAACTGCGCTGGCGGTCATGGCTTTCGCGCAGGGCTTCAAAAATATTCATGGTGTGTCCTCATTGGCGGCGTTCTGGAATGACGCTATTTAGGCTAGACAGCCGCCAATGAGCGACGGTTCCACCCGCATCAGGGGGATAGAACAATCGTCGCAAGCCGGATAATCTCCCGCTTCATCGCCATAAGGATGTAGCCCATGACCCTGAGAATCGAACGGTCGCAAGACCCCACCCAAGAAGAGCGCGAAGCGATCCTCGCACCGCTGCGAGCCTATAACGCGGCGCAAGCCGGGCCGGGTAATCCGCAACCACTGGCCTTGCTGGTGCGTGACGACAACGGCGAGATCCTGGGTGGACTGTACGGCCGGTTTTTCTACCAGTGGTTGTTCATTGAATTGCTGTCCGTGCCGGAACAGGCCAGGGGACTGGGCATGGGCTCGCAACTGATGCAGATGGCCGAAGACCTGGCGCGAGAGAAGGAATGCGTGGGGATCTGGCTGGACACCTTCGACTTTCAGGCGCCTGAGTTCTACAAAAAACTGGGCTACAGCGAGTTAGGCCAGATTACCGACTACCCGCCCGGCCATCAGCGCTTCTTTTTCCAGAAGCGCCTGATCAATAACGCATAAACGCTGGAGTAGCAGGCCTGCCGGCGACGGTCATGCCATCTCTGGCAAGGCGGGCTTCTACAGGGGGCCAAGTCACCGACGGATCAGAGGCAAGTCGCCAATGCCGCCAAACGGCGCTTGGCGACGAAGTCATCCTGTTGCGCGTAGTAGCTCAACACGGTGCCGGACGCGTCGGTTGTCACGTCGACGAAAGACTCTGCCGAACGCGTGTAAACCGTCGTGCCACCCTTCTCGCCCGGCTGCAGATACCCGCTGGCATCGACGCCGAATACCGCTTCGTCCTGCCAGGAAAATTGCACGCACTGGGCGACGACTTTTTCCGGCTTGTCCGACTTCAGGGTTTTGTAAGGGGTTTTGGTGCGAGCATCGTTCATCGCCGAGCCGGCGCATCCCGCCAGCAACGTTACGGCCAGCGCCACCATCAGAATTCGCATTGCGTTCGCTCATCAAGAAAAAGCGGACTGTATCACCGTGGCGCAGCGTATCGTTCTGCTTTACTTCATTTATACCGCGACACCGCGCAGTGATTCGCGCACCCTGTCGCGCCATAAACGTCGCACCGCCCTTTTTTCTGGAACACACATGACACCCAATGCCGAGTTTTACAAACCGACCCCCGAGTACGCCGACAAGCTGATCAGCCAGATCGGCCAGACGCCGTCCTGGATCGCCAAGCGAATCGGCGTCACCGACAAGCGAATCCGCTACATCCTCGACGGTGAACGCACGGTCAAAGGCGAAACCACGCCGATCAAAATGACCTACACCGAGCAATTCGCGCTCGAATGCCTGGCCGCTGCGGCCAAGGCCAGCAAGAAGCAGGCTTCGTAATCCATTCTCAAGGAGCGACCATGGCAGCAACCGAACAGCAACACGAACAGGCGCTGCAGAAGTTTCTCGATGAGCGCCCTGAACTGCGCCACGAACTCGACAACCTCAACCCGCTGCTCGCTCAGGCCAAGGGCGAAACCTCGGCGCAGTATCGCGACGAGCGCCTGCATGAAGCCTTCGAAGCCGAGGCCGAACGTCGGGGGTTGTTTGCCTGGGAGCTGACGCTGCAACTGACTGCCAGCACCGCTGAGGACTATCAGGCCCAACGCATGGAAGTGCACAAGGAAGTCGCCGAGATGGCCGGCATGGACTGGCTGGAGTATTGCGAGTTATATGGCCTAGGCAAATAACGCCGCTGTTCAAGGATACCCCCGCCGATGCTGCCGTCGCTTTCAAGTACCCGCGCCACCGCCGGTCATCTGCACACCCGCAAGTGGCGCGGCCGCATCGGCCTGTCACTGGTCGCCAGCCTCTCGGTACTGGCCGGCATGACCGACGCCATCGGTTTCATGGCCAGCGGCGATTTCGTTTCGTTCATGAGCGGCAACACGACCCGACTGGCGGTGGCGATCAGCGATGGCGACCTGGGCCTGACGTTGCGCCTGTTGATTCTCGTGGCGACCTTCATCGTCGGCAACGCGCTGGGCATTGTCGTCAGTCGACTCGGTGGCCGTCGGGCGCTGCCACTGTTGCTGTGCATCGCCACGTTGCTGTGCGGCGCGGCAGCCTGGCCTTATGACGAGCAATTGCCGGCGCTGCTGGCGACAATCGTCGCCATGGGCATGCTCAATGCGGCCGTGGAGGAAGTGAACGGTTTGCCGGTCGGCCTGACTTACGTCACCGGCGCCCTGTCGCGCTTCGGCCGTGGCCTGGGGCGCTGGATGCTCGGCGAGCGGCGCGATGGCTGGCGGGTTCAGTTGATTCCGTGGACCGGGATGTTTGTTGGCGCGGTACTGGGTGCGGTGCTGGAGCATCACCTCGGGCTGAAAGCCTTGTTTGTCAGCGGGTTGCTGGCGGGTGTGCTGGGATTGGTGTCGTTGAAGATTCCTCGGCGTTGGCAGTTGGGGTATATGCCTCGCTGAGTTTTGTGTTGACCGGGCGGGCCTCATCGCGAGCAAGCTCGCTCCACAGGGGATTTGCGTCGCACATCAGATTGGAATTCACCACAAACCCCTTGTGGGAGCGGGCTTGCTCGCGATGAGGCCCGCAAAGACAACATCGATTTAGCCCCCCCGCCGAGAAAGCTTTATCATGGCCGCAGTTTTGCTATCGAGTCCGTCATGAAGTTCGCCATCGCGCTGTTTTCCGCCGCCCATGCGCCCTCCTCGCGCCGCGCCTTGCTGTTTGCTCAGGCTGCGCTGGCCGGCGGGCATGAAATTGTCCGGCTGTTTTTCTATCAGGACGGTGTCTACAACGCCTCCGCCAGCGTGGTCACCCCGCAGGACGAACTGGATGTGCCCAGGCAATGGCGTGCCTTTGTCGCCGAGCATCAACTGGACGGCGTGGTCTGCATCGCCGCCGCCCTGCGCCGAGGTGTATTGAACACCGAAGAAGCCGGGCGCTATCAGCGCGATGCCGTGGCGGTGAGTGCTCCGTGGGAATTGTCCGGGCTGGGTCAATTGCATGACGCGGTGCAAGATGCCGACCGCCTGATCTGTTTCGGAGGCGCGTGAGATGGCCAAGTCCTTGCTGATCATCAGCCGTCAGGCACCGTGGGCCGGACCGAGCGCGCGGGAAGCGCTGGACATCGTGCTGGCCGGCGGCGCTTTTGATTTGCCCATCGGCCTGCTGTTCCTCGATGACGGCGTGTTCCAGCTGGCCGCAAAACAGGACGCCAAGGCGCTGCAACAGAAAGACCTGAGCGCCAACCTGCAGGCGTTGCCGATGTTCGGCGTTGATGAGCTGTTTGTCTGCGCCGACAGCGCCACCGAACGGGGCCTGGACCCGGCCAATTTGTCGCTGGAAGAAGCCCAAGTATTGGCCGCCGCTGACATCACCGCCCTCATTGACCGTTACGACCAGGTGATCACTCTCTGATGTCGACTTTGCATGTGTTGTCTCATTCCCCGTTTGGCGACGATCGCCTGACCAGTTGCCTGCGCGTGATCGGCGCCAACGATGCGTTGCTGCTCACGGGTGACGCGGTGTATGCGCTGCAGCCTGGCACCGCCCCGTGCAGCGAGCTGAAGGCGCGTGGCCTGAAGTTGTTCGTATTAGCCGAAGATGTTCAAGCGCGGGCCATTGAGGTGCCGGGCTGGGCCAAGGCTATCGATTATCCCGCGTTCGTCGAACTGTCGATTCACTACGACAAGGTCAACAGTTGGCTATGAATTCCATGACCGTCGGAGCCCGCGCCATCGCCTTGGACAAGGACGGCTTTCTGGTCGAACTCGATGACTGGTCCAACGAGGTCGCCACGGCCCTCGCCGCCGCCGAAGACATCGAATTGAGCCCGGAGCACTGGGAAATCCTGGAACTGCTGCGCAGCTTCTACGCCGAATTCCAGCTGTCCCCGGCCACTCGCCCGCTGATCAAGTACACCGCGTTGAAACTGGGGCCGGAAAAAGGCAACAGCCTGCACCTGAACCGACTGTTCAAAGGCACCCCTGCCAAACTCGCCGCGAAACTGGCGGGCCTGCCCAAACCGACGAATTGCTTATGACTGATTTCCCCGCGCTGACCCTCGAAACGCCCGCCGAACACCCGTTCGCCCAGTTCGTCAGGATCCTCGGCAAAGGCAAACGCGGCGCCCGCGATCTGACCCGCGAAGAAGCCCGCGAAGCCATGGGCATGGTGCTTGACGACCGGGTCGAGGACACCCAGCTCGGCGCGTTTCTGATGCTGTTGCGGCACAAGGAAGAAAGCGCCGAGGAAATGGCCGGCTTCACCGAAGCGTTGCGTGCGCGTTTGCAGGCGCCGGCGTTGAAGGTCGATCTCGATTGGCCGACCTACGCCGGCAAGAAGCGCCATTTGCCCTGGTATCTGCTCGCGGCCAAGTGCCTGGCGCAGAACGGCGTGCGAATTTTCATGCACGGCGCCGGCGCCCACACGGCCGGTCGGCTGTACAGCGAACAACTGCTGACCGAACTGAACATCCCGCTGTGCCGCACCTGGCAAGAGGTCGGCGCGGCGCTCGACAGCGGTGGCCTGGCGTTCATGCCACTGGTGGATTGGGCGCCGCAACTTCAGCGCATGATCGACTTGCGCAATACCTTGGGCTTGCGCTCGCCGATCCATTCGCTGACGCGCATCCTCAACCCGCTGAGCGCACGCTGCGGTCTGCAAAGCATTTTTCATCCCGGTTACCAAGCGGTGCATCGTGATGCCAGTGGTTTACTCGGCGACACAGCGATTGTGGTCAAGGGTGACGGCGGCGAGATCGAGATCAACCCGGACGCCGACAGTCATCTCTACGGCACCACTGGCGGCGAAAGCTGGGATGAGGAATGGCCACAGCTTTCCGCCCAGCGCCACGTCAAACCTGCTTCGCTTGAGCCTGGACATTTGAAAGCCGTGTGGCGCGGTGACGTGGTCGACAGCTACCCGCAAATGGCGCTCATTTCGACCATGGCCCTCGCGTTGCGTGGTCTCGGTCAAACCCGCGAACAGGCCTTCGCAACGGCCCAGCAGTATTGGGATGGGCGAGACAGATCGATTTAACCGATCATTCTCCCCCAACCTTTGCGCTATTTAATCGAACCTATCCGAATAGACTCCTCTCCAACGGTTATTGGCTTGAGGAGTCTTAAACATGGGTTTGTTAGTCGAAGGTCGCTGGCATGACCAGTGGTACGAAAGCAGCAAGGACGGCGCATTCCAGCGTGAGCAGGCGCAACGTCGCAACTGGTTGACCGCCGATGGCCAGCCCGGCCCGACCGGCGTCGGTGGTTTTGCCGCAGAAGCGGGTCGATATCACCTTTACGTATCGCTCGCCTGTCCTTGGGCACATCGCACGCTGATCCTGCGCAAACTCAAGGGCCTTGAAAGCCTGATCGATGTGTCGGTGGTCAGCTGGCTAATGCTGGAAAACGGCTGGACCTTCGACCAGAACCTGGGCTCGACGGGCGACAAGCTCGATCACTTTAACTTCATGCACCAGCGCTACACCGCCGATACCGCCGACTACACCGGGCGCGTCACGGTGCCGGTGCTGTGGGACAAACGGCAGAATCGCATCGTCAACAATGAATCGGCGGAAATCATCCGCATGTTCAACGGCGCGTTCGATGATCTGACGGGCAATGACCTGGATTTCTACCCAGAACCCCTGCGCGGCGAGATCGACGCGCTGAATGAGCGGATTTATCCGGCGGTGAATAACGGTGTGTATCGCGCCGGGTTTGCGACATCGCAGTCGGCCTATGAAGAGGCATTCGATGACGTATTTGCCGAACTGGACCGGCTGGAATTGCTACTGAGCCAAAACCGCTATCTGGTCGGCGAATACCTGACGGAAGCGGACATTCGGCTGTTCACCACGCTGATCCGCTTTGATGCGGTGTACCACGGGCACTTCAAGTGCAACCTGCGACGGATTGGCGACTATCCAAACCTGTCGAACTGGCTGCGCGAGCTGTACCAATGGCCGGGGATTGCCGAGACGGTGGATTTCCAGCACATCAAGAATCACTACTACGGCAGCCACAAGACCATTAACCCGACTGGGATTGTGCCTAAAGGGCCAGCGCAGGACTTTACCGCGGCGCATGATCGGGCGCGGTTGAGCGGGAAAGGGGTTTGGCGCAAGAGCCAGATTTGATCTTAAGGATTGGGTGGCTTTGAGGGCCTCTTCGCGAGCAAGCCCGCTCCCACAGGGGATTTGTGAATGACACAAATGCACTGTGGGAGCGGGCTTGCTCGCGAAAGGCGCGACTGGGTGTTCAGACCTGCGCCTGAGCCCCTTCAAACCACGCCAGTTTCTCGCGCAGTTGCACCACTTCCCCAACAATCACCAAGGTCGGCGCATGGACTTCATGCTCCGCCACCAGCCGTGGCAAATCCGCCAGGGTGCCGGTGAATACCCGCTGATTCGCCGTGGTGCCCTGCTGAATCAACGCCGCCGGCGTGTCCGCGCCGCGACCGTGCTTGATCAACTGCTCGCAGATGATCGGCAAGCCCACCAGCCCCATGTAAAACACCAGGGTTTGCGCGGGCGCGACCAGGTCGGCCCATGGCAGATCGGTTGAACCGTCCTTCAAGTGCCCCGTCACAAACCGCACCGACTGCGCGTAATCGCGGTGAGTCAGCGGAATCCCGGCATAGGCTGCGCAACCGCTGGCTGCGGTGATACCCGGCACCACCTGGAACGGAATGCCATGGGCCGCCAGTTCTTCAATCTCTTCGCCGCCACGGCCGAAGATGAACGGATCACCCCCCTTCAACCGCACCACACGCTTGCCTTGTTTGGCCAGATCCACCAACTGCTGGTTGATCTGCTCTTGAGGCACCGCGTGGTCGGCGCGGCGCTTGCCGACGTAAACCCGCTCGGCATCGCGACGGCACAAATCGAGAATTGCCGGGGCCACCAGGCGGTCGTACAGCACCACGTCGGCCTGTTGCATCAGACGTAAGGCGCGGAAGGTCAGCAAGTCCGGATCACCCGGCCCGGCACCCACCAAATACACCTCGCCGGTGGCTTTTGGCGCCTCGCCGGCGATTTTTTCCAGCAGCAAACGCTCGGCCTCGGCGCCTTGCCCGGCCAGTTGCCGGTCGGCAATCGGGCCCTGAAACACGTCTTCCCAGAACGCTCGACGCTGCCGTACATCCGGCAACAGACCTTTGACCTGGCCGCGAAAGCGCGCCGCCAGACCGGCCAGTTGACCGTAGGTGGAAGGAATCCAGGTTTCGATCTTGGCCCGAATCAGCCGCGCCAGCACCGGCGCATCACCGCCGCTGGAGATGGCAACGATCAGTGGCGAACGGTCGACGATGGCCGGAAAGATCACGCTGCACAACGCGGGCGCGTCCACTACGTTGACCGGCACGCAACGCCGATGAGCATCGGCGGAAACCTGCGCATTCAGCGGTTCGTCATCGGTGGCGGCAATGATCAGCCCGCAACCGTCCAGATCCGCTTCGACGTAGCCACGCAACAGGCACTCGCCACCGCTGCCGAGCACCAGCGCACGCAATTGCGGTTCTATTTCAGGTGCGACCACCCGCAGCAGCGCACCGGCTTCGGCCAGCAGGCGGGATTTGCGCAAGGCAATCTCCCCCCCACCGACGACCAACACACGACTGCCGCGAAGGTTGTGAAACAGCGGCAGATAATCCATTTAGCCGATGACCTCAAGGCCACCCATGTACGGCTTCAGCACCTCAGGCACACGGATCGAGCCGTCAGCCTGCTGGTAGTTTTCCAATACGGCGACCAGGGTACGCCCGACAGCCAGACCCGAACCGTTCAGGGTGTGGACCAGTTCAGGCTTGCCGGTTTCCGGGTTGCGGAATCGCGCTTGCATGCGACGGGCCTGGAAATCGCCACAGTTGGAGCACGACGAAATCTCGCGGTACTTGTCCTGGCTCGGGATCCACACTTCCAGGTCGTAGGTCTTGACGGCGCTGAAGCCCATGTCGCCAGTGCACAGCGCGAGCGTGCGGTAAGGCAGTTCCAGCAGTTGCAGGACTTTCTCGGCGTTGGCGGTCAGGCCTTCCAGCGCTTCCATCGAGGTCGAAGGTTCGACGATCTGGACCATTTCGACTTTATCGAACTGGTGCTGACGGATCATGCCACGGGT
This sequence comes from Pseudomonas sp. NPDC086278, assembly GCF_050280905.1. Taxonomy (NCBI): domain Bacteria; kingdom Pseudomonadati; phylum Pseudomonadota; class Gammaproteobacteria; order Pseudomonadales; family Pseudomonadaceae; genus Pseudomonas; species Pseudomonas sp. NPDC086278. Next base: position 7,125 of record NZ_JBNNWE010000020.1, on the reverse strand, counting down.
GTCGCGACCCGATGCACCGGCCTCGCTGCGGAAGCATGGCGTGTGCGCGACGAACTTGATCGGCAGCAGTTTCGAATCGACGATTTCGCCCGCGACGATATTGGTCAGCGACACTTCAGCGGTCGGAATCAAGTACAGATCGGCTTCGCCTTCGCGCGTGATCTTGAACAGGTCTTCTTCGAATTTCGGCAATTGACTGGTGCCCATCAAGGCAGGCGCCTGCACCAGATAAGGCGTGTACGCCTCTTCGTAACCGTGTTCGGTGGTGTGCAGGTTGATCATGAACTGCGCCAGGGCGCGGTGCAGACGCGCGATCGGACCGCGCAACAACGCAAAGCGTGCGCCGGACAGCTTGGCAGCGGTTTCGAAGTCCAGCCAGCCGAACTTCTCGCCCAGGGCCACGTGGTCCTGAACCGGGAAATCGAAGGCGGTCGGGGTGCCCCAGCGACGGACTTCGACGTTGCCGTCTTCGTCTTCGCCAATCGGCACCGACTCGTGCGGCAGGTTCGGGATGCCCAGCAGGATCGAATCCAGCTCGGTCTGGATCGCGTCCAGCTCGACTTTACCGGCGCTCAATTCGTTCGCCATGCGCTCGACATCCGCCATCAACGGCGCGATGTCTTCGCCGCGCTGCTTGGCTTGACCGATGGATTTGGAACGGGCATTACGCTCAGCCTGCAGCGCTTCGGTGCGGGTCTGGACGGTCTTGCGCTGTTCTTCCAGCGCTTCGATGCGCGCAACGTCCAGGGCAAAGCCACGGGATGCCAGGCGGTCCGCTACGTCCTGAAGGTTGCTACGTAACAGTTTGGAATCGAGCATGTCGGTTTCTCGTTATCAAAGTTTGGTCAAGGACAGGCCGGCCCAGGTGGCAAGCAGCCCGCCGAATACGCTGATCGCCGCATAGCCCAGGGCCAGCGGCACTTGCCCGCTTTCCAGCAAGCGCACCGTATCCAGTGAAAAAGATGAAAAAGTCGTCAGCCCCCCGAGGAAGCCGACCATCAACCCGGCACGCACCTCGATCGGCACTTCCGGGCGAATCAAAAACAGACCGTATAGAACGCCGATCAGCAAACAGCCCACGATATTAACGGCCAGCGTCGCGGTATAGAAGTGCCGCGGCCAATTAGCGTTGACCCAATTACCCGTGGCGAAACGCAACAGCGTACCGGCGATACCGCCCACTGAAACCGCAAGGATCAAAGGAATCACTATTTTCTCCGCTGCCGGGGACTGAGTCGGTCAAGTTGCGCGAGGCGATTGAGCTTCTCGCCAATCTTTATCTCAAGGCCACGCGGCACCGGCTGGTAGAACGGCTGCGGTTCCAGCTCCTGCGGGAAGTAGTCTTCACCCGCAGCGTAGGCGTCCGGTTCGTCGTGGGCATAACGGTACTCGTCGCCGTAACCGAGTTGCTTCATCAATTTGGTCGGCGCATTGCGCAAGTGCAGCGGCACTTCCAGCGAACCGTGCTCGGTGGCGCTGCGCATGGCCGCTTTGAAGCCCATGTACACCGCGTTGCTTTTCGGCGCGCAGGCCAGATACGTGATGGCCTGGGCCACGGCCAGTTCGCCTTCGGGGCTGCCGAGGCGTTCCTGCACTTCCCATGCCGCCAGGCACAGGCCGAGGGCGCGCGGGTCGGCGTTGCCGATGTCCTCGCTGGCCATGCGCACCACCCGCCGAGCCAGGTACAGCGGATCGCAACCGCCATCGATCATCCGCGCAAACCAGTACAGCGCGCCATCGGGATTGGAGCCGCGCACCGACTTGTGCAGCGCCGAAATCTGGTCGTAGAACGCTTCGCCGCCCTTGTCGAAACGCCGCCGGGTATCGCCGAGCAGACTTTGCAGCAGATCGACGCCGATCTCGCTGTTGTCTTCGGCCAGGTCCGAGGCGTTTTCCAGCAGATTGAGCAAACGCCGGCCATCGCCATCGGCGGCGGACAACAGCATCTGAAAACCTTCATCGCTCAGGGTCAGTTGCCGTTTACCCAAACCGCGCTCTTCGGTCAGCGCGCGCTGCACCAGCTTGCGCAGCGCCGCTTCGTCGAGGCTTTTGAGCACGTAGACGCGCGCCCGGGAGAGCAAGGCGTTGTTGAGTTCGAACGAGGGGTTTTCGGTGGTCGCGCCGATAAAGATCAGCGTGCCGTCTTCGACATAAGGCAGAAATGCATCCTGCTGCGACTTGTTGAAGCGGTGTACCTCGTCGACAAACAGGATCGTGCGTTTGCCGTACTGCCCGGCCTGTTGCTTGGCGATTTCCACGGCCTGACGGATTTCCTTCACGCCGGCCAACACCGCCGATACCGTTTCAAAGTGCGCATCGGAGACTTCCGCGAGCAACCGTGCCAGGGTGGTTTTGCCGACGCCCGGTGGTCCCCAGAAAATCATCGAATGCAGGGCACCCTGCTCCAGCGCTTCACGCAAAGGCTTGCCGCGAGCGAGCAGATGTTCCTGACCGACGTACTCGTCCAGATTGGCCGCACGCAAACGGGCGGCCAGGGGCTGAGCTATCGGGGCACTGCGAAACAGGTCCATCACGTACCGTTGAAACCTCGCTTTATTGCCAATGCCATTGAGTTAAATGAAATCCCTGTGGGAGCGGGCTTGCTCGCGAAAGCGGTGTGTCAGGTGACAGATGCATCAACTGCCACGACGCCTTCGCGAGCAGGCCCGCTGCCACAGGTTTTGCGTCGGCCGTTATTCCTGGATCACGTCCGCCCCTTTAGGGATGTCGAACTTGAACTTGGACGCCGGGATCGGTTCGTTGGCCTTCACCCCGGTAAACAGGATATTGGTGCGCTGACCGACGCTGTCGATCAACTGCATGTCGTTGACCAGACCGTTGCGGAACGACAGACGCAGGCTATCAAACAGGGTGTCCTTGGTTTTCGGCTTCAAGGTGAAGTCGATCACGCCGCCCGCTTCCTTGGCACTGATATCGAAGCTCTGGCTGATTTTGGACACATCACCGGACAGCAACAGCGCCGGGGTCTGGGTCAGACGCAGGTCGAGGGTCTTGATGGTGACCTGTTCCAGGTCAGGGTCCCACAAGGTGACCTTCTTGCCGTCGGAGACCATGGTCTGTTCCGCAGGCGCATCGGTGTGCCAGTAAAACAGGCCCGGACGCTGCAGCGACATCTCGCCAGCGGTTTCCTGCAACTGGGTGCCGCCGCCATCGAGGGTCAGTTGCGAGAAGCGCGCGGTCAGGGTCTGGGATTTTTCCAGGAGTTGAGTCAGACGCGCCACGTCCTTGTCATCGGCGTGGGCCGAGAGTGTGGTCAAAGCCAGTACCGGCAGCAACAACATGCGGATAAGACGCATGGGAGTCCTCATAACATTCGTGGGGGAAACGGGCAGCGCACTGCCCTTTCGAATCAAATCAGTCGCGTACCGGGCCAGGCGCCAGGACTTCACGCGAACCGTTGGTGTTCATGGACGTCACGACCCCGGCCATTTCCATGGCTTCGATCATGCGCGCGGCGCGGTTGTAGCCGATTTTCAGTTTGCGCTGAACCGCCGAGATGGACGCGCGGCGGCTTTCCAGAACGAACTGCACCGCTTCGTCATAGAGCGCGTCGGATTCGCTATCGTCGTCGCCACCGCTGCTACCGCCGTCGAAACCGCTACCGGCCTCTTCGACACCGGCAAGGATGTCATCGTTGTATTCCGGTGCGCCCCGCAGTTTCCAGGCTTCAACCACCCGGTGAACTTCGTCGTCGGACACGAACGCACCGTGTACACGAATCGGCAGACTGGTGCCTGGCGGCATGTAGAGCATGTCGCCGTGGCCGAGCAATTGTTCGGCGCCACCCTGGTCGATGATGGTCCGCGAGTCGATTTTGCTCGACACCTGGAACGCCATCCGCGTCGGGATGTTGGCCTTGATCAGGCCGGTAATCACGTCCACCGACGGCCGCTGGGTCGCGAGGATCAGGTGGATACCGGCGGCACGGGCCTTCTGGGCGATTCGCGCAATCAGCTCTTCAACCTTTTTGCCAACGATCATCATCATGTCGGCAAATTCGTCGACCACCACCACGATGGTCGGCAACTTGGACAGCAGCGGCGCTTCGTCGTGAATGCTTTCGCGCTTGTACAACGGATCGCTCAGCGGCGTGCCGGCGTCCTGCGCTTCCTTGACCTTGGCGTTGAAGCCGGAGAGGTTACGTACGCCCATCTTCGCCATCAGTTTGTAGCGACGCTCCATCTCCGCCACGCTCCAGCGCAGGGCGTTGGCCGCGTCCTTCATATCGGTCACGACCGGGCACAGCAGGTGCGGAATGCCTTCGTAGATCGACAGCTCGAGCATTTTCGGGTCGATCATGATCAGCTTGGCGTCTTCCGGGCCGGACTTGAACAGAATCGACAGGATCATGGCGTTCACGCCCACCGACTTGCCGGAACCGGTCGTACCGGCCACCAGCAAGTGCGGCATTTTTGCCAGGTCGGTGATAACCGGCTTGCCGCCGATGTCATGACCCAACGCCAGCGTCACCGGGGATTTGAAGTTGTCGTACTCGGGGGTCGACAGCACTTCGGAGAAACGCACGATCTGCCGGTCCTCGTTCGGAATCTCGATACCGACGGTGGTCTTGCCCGGAATCACTTCCACCACCCGCACGCTGGTCACGGCCAGGGATCGCGCGAGGTCTTTCGCCAGGTTGGAAATACGGCTGACCTTGACGCCAGCGGCTGGCTGGATTTCGTAACGGGTGATCACCGGACCGGGGTGAATCGAATCTACCGAGACTTCGACGCCGAATTCCTTGAGCTTGATTTCCAGCAAGTGGCCAACCGCAGCCAGGGATTCAGGCGAGTAATTGAGTTGTTTCTTTTCCGCCGGGTCGAGGATCGAGATCGGTGGCAAGGTGCCTTCGACGGCGCTGTCGACGAACAACGGCGCCTGTTTCTCTTTTTCCACGCGATTGCTCGGTGCGGCCGGTTTCGGCGGCGCGGGCGCAATCACTGGCGGAACCTGTTTCTCACGGTCCGACATGTGCTTGCTAAGGGCTTGTTCGCGCTCGATCAGACGTTCCTTGACCTTGGCTTGCTCACGCTTGTCGGGGACGGACGGTGCGACCACATCGTGCACGCGATCATCGACTTCACGCAGCTGCGCGACCAGTTGCTTACGCTCGGTACGGGCCGACCACCAACGATTGGCCGCGCCCTGGAACAGCTCCAGCAAATCGAGGGTGATCTTGCCGGTGACGTCCATCACCTTGAACCACGACAGGTCGGTGAACACCGTCAGGCCGAACAGGAACAGCGCAATGAACAGCAATGTGCTGCCCTGAATGTTCAGTGCGTTTCTGGCCAGATCGCCAAGGCTTTCACCCAACGCACCGCCCGCACCGGCCGGCAAACCGGTGGCGGCATGGAAATGAATGTGCGCCAGCGCCGCGCCGGACAGCACCAGAAACACCAGACCGATCAGGCGCCAGGAGAACAGCCAACCGCTCCACTGCCAGGGCTCGTGGCGTTGACGGAAGATCTGATAAGCCTTGATCGCCAGCAACAACGGGAAGATATAGGCAAAGTAACCCAACACCATGAACAGGATGTCGGCGCTGTAGGAGCCCGCCGGACCGCCGAAGTTTTGCACGTCGTCGATCTTGCTGTTGTGGCTCCAGCCTGGATCGTCTTTGCCATAGGTCAGCAAGGCCATCATCAGGAACAGGCACAAGGCGCCGATGGCGATCAGTGCACCTTCCTTGAGTCGGTAGTGCAAATGCTGGCGCCAGAGTGGAACGACGGCTGGTTTAGGTGCTGCGGTGGATTTCTTCAAAACGCTACTTTTCCTGCGCCTGTGGCGCGTCCATCTGTTGAATGACTATAAAAAACTGCCCAATCCAGGCAGGTAAAAAAGTGAACAGGCACAACTGGGACTACTTTTAACACTGCGTCCCGGTTTTTATAAACCTGATGTGCATCGAATATTCTGTAACAGGCTGGCATTGTACGGATTTGTTCGCCCGATGCCATGCTTGAAACCCTTGGGTTGAGCATAGCCAACTGTCCGGCCGATGCGTTTCAATTTGAGCATGCATTCTCTTTTGTGACAAAGGCTTATGAGGTGTATTTATGAGCGGAGCCAAGCATTCACGCCTGATCATTCTGGGTTCCGGTCCCGCCGGTTACAGCGCAGCCGTTTATGCCGCTCGCGCCAACCTCAAACCCGTGGTCATCACCGGGATACAGGCAGGTGGCCAGCTCACCACCACCGTCGAAGTCGATAACTGGCCCGGCGACGTCGAAGGCCTGACCGGCCCGGTACTGATGGAACGCATGCAAAGACACGCCGAGCGATTTGCCACAGAGATCGTTTACGACCACATCCACACTGCCAAGTTGCAGCAGCGCCCCTTCGAGCTGATCGGCGACAGTGGCACCTACACCTGCGATGCGCTGATTATTGCCACCGGCGCGTCCGCTCAGTACCTGGGCTTGCCCTCAGAGGAGGCGTTCGCCGGCAGAGGGGTTTCGGCCTGCGCCACCTGCGATGGCTTCTTCTACCGCAACCAGGTGGTCGCCGTGGTGGGCGGCGGTAATACCGCCGTCGAGGAAGCACTTTATCTGTCGAACACCGCCAAAGAGGTTCATCTGATTCACCGGCGCGATAAATTGCGCTCGGAAAAAATTCTTCAGGACAAACTGTTCGAGAAAGCCGCAAACGGCAATATCCGCCTGCACTGGAACCAGCACCTGGATGAAGTGCTGGGCGATGCCAGCGGCGTGACCGGCGTTCGCCTGCGCGATAGCCTGACGGGTGAAACCGGTGAATTGGCCTTGGCCGGCGTGTTCATCGCCATTGGCCACAAGCCCAACACCGATCTGTTCGTGCACCAACTGGAAATGCGTGACGGCTACCTGCTGGTCAAGGGCGGCAGCGACGGCGACGCCACGGCCACCGCCATCGCTGGCGTGTTTGCTGCCGGCGATGTGGCCGACCACGTTTACCGCCAGGCCGTGACCTCGGCCGGAGCGGGCTGCATGGCCGCACTGGACGCCGAGAAATACCTCGACGACATTCCCGTCGTTTGACGGCAAACTTGGCGGTGGGCCGACGGCCCATCGCTGCCCTCCCCTTCTGTAAGCCCGGATGCCATGCTGACTTGGTTACAACGCA